>DASVYJ010000129.1:0-3867 GCA_036392215.1 Candidatus Limnocylindrales bacterium
TGGCGAAGAAGTCGCTGCCGCTCCTGGCCGCACTCGTCAGCGTGCTCGTCCTCGCCGGTCCGGCGTCGGCGGCGACCGGCGGGGGCAGTGGCAGCGGCATGACGTTGTCGATCACCTCGACCCAGCTGCTTGCCAGGGGCGCGGCTGTCGCCGTCGGCGTGGACGTCGTCTGCCAGCCGCTCAATGGCGTGACGGCACTGGTGCCGTCCATGGGTGGCCCGGGCACGGTGACCCTGACCCAGGTCGCCGGCCGGACGGTGACCTCGGCCTCGGGCTGGTTGACCAATTGGAACACCGTCTTCACCTGCGACGGGACGACGGTCAACCACCTCGTTTCGACCGTCTTCGCCTCGACCCAGTCCGGCCCCTTCAAGCCCGGATCGGCGATCGTCGAGGCCTCCCTCGGCGTCACCGACCCGAACAACTTCTTCGGTCCCTTGGACAGCGGCGACACCGGGCCGGTGACGGTCCGGCTCGGGAGATAAGGGTCTGGGCGGCCTGGCGGGAGACACCCCCGCCCGGCCGCTCGCCGCGGCGGGCAGCACCGAATGTTGACCGGATCGCTGGCGGAACCACGCGACGCCGTCCGGCGTCCTCTCGCCGTCTGCGTCCCGGATCCAGGTGGAGTCTCGATCCATGCCCGATCTGCGGCGCCTCTCCATCCTCGTCGTCTTCGCCCTGTCGGCCTGTTCCGCGGCGTCGGGTCCGACATCGTCCCCGTCACCGCCCACAGCCTCCTCGACGCCGGCCCCCGACGTGGCGCTGCAGGTCTTCCCGGCCGAGGAGCCGACCGCGATCCGGATGGCCATCCCCGGCTCGAAGTACGCGTTCCTCGTCACCGTCGAAGGGGCCGCCGCTGAGGCGGCCGCGACGATCACGGCCTCTGCGACCGGGGCCAGGATCGTCGAGATCCGGCCGTCCCAGCTCCGTCCCGGTGCCGTGAGCGAGGTCTGGGTCGTCGCCGACGCGACCACGGCCGAGACCACCGGCTCGGTCACCGTCACCGCGACCAGGGGCGGCAGCTCGAAGTCCGTCACCCGAAGCCTCCCGGTCTTCCCGATGACCGACGAGCGAGCGGCCGACGCCAGGCCCTACTTCGAGCGCTGGACGGCCTGGCTCGCCACCAGCCACCCGGAGCTCGGCATCTCCGCTTCGACCGAGTGGCAGCCTGTCTTCGTCTCGACGCTCCTGGTCGTCTCCCATTACTCGTACTGGTCGAAGGACTGGGAGATGACGGTGGCCTGGCACAACATGATCCCGCCGAGCGACTGGACCGACGTCTTCCTTCGCCGCCGCGGGAGCGAGACGGCACCGTCCCTGGCCTTCCGCATCGACTCGGTCAAGGGCAACAGCGCGCCGCATCCCATCGACCCGCCTAAGGACCTGGTCCGCTAACCTCGGCCGCACGCCGCTGGGGTGTGTCAGCCGCGGCGCCCGTCCCGAAGACCGCGGTGGCGGCTGCGGCCGGCAGCCGCCGGGCGAGGCCGTCGTCGAGCGCGCCGTGGTCGCCCAGCCCGACGGGGCTCGAGGCGAACGCTGCGGCGTACAGGACGCAGGCGGCGAGGTACGTCCCCGCCCGGCTCGGGCCCGGCTCGCGTCGGCTCCACGGCCGCCACGAGCGCGGGCTGGCGGACTCGGGACCTCCGGTGCAGGCCGGACCGTGCCGTCCGGCCGCGGGCGAGGGGAGGCCCGGCTCGGGACGGGGCCACCTGGCCCGCCGATAGTCGGAGCGTGGAGCGGTCGCGCCCCGCGGACCGGCATGGGGTTGGGCCGGCCGCGCCGCCCCCCGAGGTCGCCGCTGGCGACGGGAGCGGAAGCGACGGGGCGGATGACGACGGACGACGGCGGGCTCTACGCAGCGCTCCTCCGGCGCGGCATCAGCCGGCGGGCTTTCCTGGAGTTCGCGGCGGCGATGACGGCGGCCCTCGCCCTGCCCGCGGCGTACGCCCCACGTGTCGCAGCAGCCGTCGCCGCCAGCCCGCGCCTGCCCGTGGTCTGGCTCCGCGGCCTCGACTGCGGCGGTGGGACGGAGGCGTTCCTGCGGGCCGCCCGCCCGACGGCCAGCGAGCTCCTCCTCGACCTCCTCTCGCTCGAGTACCACGAGACGCTGATGACCGCGGCCGGCGAGGCCGCGACCGCCGCCCGCGCCGGTCTCGCCAGCCGCTTCCCGGGCGGCTACGTGGCCGTCCTCGAGGGCGCGGTGCCGACCGCCGATGGCGGCGCGGCGTGCACCGTCGGCGGCCGCCCGTTCGGCGACGTCGCTGCGGAGGTCACCCGCGATGCGCGGTTCACGATCGCCGTGGGCTCGTGCGCGGCGTACGGCGGCGTCGCGGCCGCGTCCGGCTCGCCGACCGGCGCCCGGCCGGTGAGCGGGCTCGTCCCCGGCGACCGCCTGGTGGCGCTGCCGGGCTGCCCCGTCAACACCGACAACGTCGTCGCGACCATCGTCCACTGGCTGACGTTCCGCCAGCTGCCGGTCACGGATGGCCGCCGGCGGCCGCTCTTCGCCTACGGCGGCCTCGTCCACAACCAGTGCGAGCGGCGGGCCCATTTCGAGTTCGGCGAGTTCGTCCAGGCCTGGGGCGACGAGGCGGCCCAGAAGGGCTGGTGCCTCTACAAGATGGGCTGCAAGGGGCCCGAGACGTACGCCAATTGCCCGACCGTCCGCTTCGCCGAGGGCGCGAGCTGGCCGGTCCAGGCGGGCCACGGCTGCGTGGGCTGCACGATGCCGGGCAGCTGGGACGCGATGCTGCCGGCATATCGCCGACTGCCGGGCATCGTGCCCCTGGCGCCCGAGGTGACCATCGACCAGGTCGGGCAGGTCCTCGTGGGCGGCGTGGGGGCGATGACGGTCGTCCACGGCGCGGCGAGCGTCGCCCGCGCGCGCTATCGGGCCCGGCGCGCCCGATCGGTGGCCGGGCCGACGGCAGCGGCGACGCCGAGGCCGGAAGAGCCAGCGCCCGCCGTCGAGCCTGATCCGGCCGAGCCGGCGGTCGAGCCCACACCGGCGGTCGAGCCGTGAGCCGCGTCGTCATCGATCCCGTCAGTCGCGTCGGCGGCCACCTCCGGGTGGAGGTCGAGGTGCCCGGTCCCGTCGCCTCCGACGCGTGGGTCAGCGGGACATCGTTCCGCGGCATCGAGCGCATCCTGACCGGCCGCGATCCGCGCGACGCGTGGCTGCTCGCCGAGCGCATCTGCGGCCGCTGCTCGGGGATCCACGGCCTCGCCTCCGTTCGCGCCGTGGAGCGCGCCTTCGGCATCGCCATCCCCACCAACGCGCGGCTCGTCCGCAATCTGCTCGCCGCGACGCAGTTCGTGGTCGACCACGTCCTCCACTTCTACCAGCTCCAGCTGGCCGACTGGGTCGACCTCGGCTCGGCGCTGCGCGCGGACGCCGCCGCCACCGTGGCGTTCGCCCGGGCGCACGACATCGCCGGCCAGCCCGATGCCGCCTACTTCGAGCGGGCCCGCGACCGCCTGGCCGCGCTGCTGAGCGCCGGCGCAGCCGGGTCGACCGGCGGGCGGCACCCCGCCTACCGCGTGCCGCCGGAGGCCGAGCTCATCGTCCTCGCCCACTCGCTCGAGGCGCTCGACTGGATCCGCGCCGTCGCGCACCTCCAGGTCCTCCTCGGCGGCAAGGAGCCGCACCCCCAGACCTTCCTCGTCGGCGGGATGGCGCTCGCGCCGGCCTGGGGCGGCCCGACGCGCTCCGCGGCCGAGCACCCCCAGGTCGACCACACGACGTATCCGGTGCTCAGCGCGCGCGGCCTCGCCGACGTCCAGCAGCTCATCGGCCAGGTCCAGCGCTTCGTCCGCGAGGTCTACCTGCCGGACGTCCTGCTCGTGGCCGGCTACTACGAGGAGTGG
>DASVYJ010000130.1:0-12330 GCA_036392215.1 Candidatus Limnocylindrales bacterium
CGAACGCGCGGTACTCGGCCTCACCCTTGAGGGCCAGGTACTTGGTGATCGCCGCGGTGAGACTCGTCTTGCCGTGGTCGATGTGGCCGATCGTGCCGATGTTGACGTGCGGCTTGGTCCGCTCGAACTTCTTCTTGGCCACGTGCGCGTTCTACTCCATCTGGGTGCGGCTTCGCCGCGGGCGGGGGGTGGAGCCCACAATCGGACTTGAACCGATGACCTCTTCCTTACCAAGGAAGTGCTCTACCGACTGAGCTATGTGGGCTCGGTCTGCGGTCGCAGAGACGAGGGCGGTGGCAGGCAGAGGTCCCTCTCGTTCGCCTCTCGGCGCCGTTCCACCTGGAGCGATCGTGCCTGCTCGGTCCGGTCGACGTCCGCCGTCGGGAAGCCAGCGGCCTCGAGTCCGGCAGGACAGCCTGTTCAGTTGGAGCCGACGACGGGACTCGAACCCGGAACCGGCGGTTTACAAAACCGCTGCTCTACCAATTGAGCTACGTCGGCAGGCACAAGGGCATACCTCGATAGGGACCCCTGGGCGCAACGGCGATGATAGGTGGCGGAGGCGGAACGGGTCAAGCGCCCCCGGCGGGGGGCTCGGGCGGTCCGTCGGGTGCCGCGGGGACGGGCTCCGGCGAGGCCGACCCCTCGCCCTGAGCCCCGGGCTCCGCGGGGGCGACCTGCGGTGCCGGCGAGGTCGCCGCGCGGCGCGGCCGACTGGCCGGCGGTCGGCGCGCGGGCGAGGGCTTCGCGCGAGCGCCCGGCAGCAGCTCCTCGTCCTCGGCGGCAGCCGCGTCCGGGGCGGGGCCGTCCGGCCCGGGCGACGGCTCCGCCGCCGGGGCCGCCTCCTTCGCCGTGGCCCGCGAGACGCGAACCCGCCGTGCCGGCGCCGGCTCGGCCGCCGTCGGGGCCGTGGTCGATTCCGTCGTGTCCTCCTGCGGCGGCGCCACGACGGAGTCCGGGCCTCCCCGCTGTGCGGTCGCCTCGTAGAGCAGGATCGAGCCCGCGACCGCCGCGTTGAGGGAGGCGATCGCGCCGCGCATCGGGATCCGGACGAGGACGTCGCAGCGACGCCTGACCGCCGGCCCGAGGCCCTGGCCCTCGCTGCCGACGACGAGGGCAAGCGGGCCGCGAAGGTCGGCCTGGCGCAGCGTCAACGGGGCGTCGGCCTCGGACCCGACGACGCGCAGGCCGCGGACGTGCAGGTCGGCCAGGGCGCCGCCGAGGTCGTCGACGGGCACGAGCAGGAGGTGCTCGACGGCGCCGGCGGAGGCCTTCACGGCGGCCGGCGTCAGGGGCGCCTGGCGATGCGTCGGGAAAAGGACGCCGTGGGCACCGCTCGACTCCGCGGTCCGCAGCAGCGAGCCGACGTTGTGGGGGTCCTCGAGCGAGTCGAGGACGAGGACGAAGGGCGCCTCGCCACGTTCGGCCGCCCGGGCCAGCACGTCGTCGAGCGTCGCATAGCGGCGAGGGGTCGTGACGAGGGCGATGCCCTGGTGGCCGTCGAAGCCGGCGACGGCGGTCAGGGTCCCGCCCTCGACCTCGACGATCGGGATCCGCAGCGTCGTGGCGTGCAGGACGAGCCGTTCGAGGGCCTCCCGGCGGTGGGGCACGACGAGCAGCCGGACGGCCTCGCGGCGCGCGGCGAAGGCCTCCTCGACCGGATGCCGTCCGGCGACGAGCTCCTCGCCCGGCCGGAGCAGGTCCGCGACGCCCTCGATCGCTGTGCCCTGGTCCGGCTCCGGCCACGCCGGTCGCCGCTCTCCGGGCACCGGGCCGCGCTCCCACGGCCGGTGCGGTCGAGGCCGGGTCGGCCGTTCCGCGTCCCGCTCCCACGGTCGTCCGGTGGGCGGTCCTTCGGGGCCCCGCGGCCACGGGCCGGTCGGCCGCGGGCCGGGCGCCGGCGGGCGATCCCCTCGGAAGTCCGGTCGCTCAACCCGGCGCGGTCCTCTGCCGCCTCGCCAGGCGGGTCCGCCAGGACCCGTGTCGCGGGGCCGCTCGTCCCCCCTTGCCGCGTCGTCGGAGGATCGTTCGGGCCGCAGTCCGAACGGGCGGCGAGCGGGGCCACCCTCGCTGCGCCGCGGCTCCGGCGACCAGGGGCCGCGCTGTCCTTCCCGGCTCGGCCGCGCGTCGCGGCCGCGGTCCTCCCACGGTCGCGAGGCGCCCGGGCCGCCAGGGCCGCCCCGTCGTTGCCCGCCCCACCGCTCGGGGCCGGGTCGCCCTCCGCCGGGCGGGTCGTCAGGCGACCGGCCGGGTCCCCACGGTCCGGCTGGTCGTGCGCCGGGGCGTCCGCCCCCCGGCCCCCCAGGGCCCGGAAGCCCATCGCCCGGCCCGCGCCGCCGGGCGGGTCCGTAGCCACCCGGCCGACCCGCACCGCCTGGTCGTGGGCCACCCGGCCGACCCGCACCGCCGGGTCGCGGGCCACCCGGCCCACCCGGTCGCGGGCCACCCGGCCGCGGGCCCCCCTGGCCGGCGCGGCGCGGTCGCTGCGGACCTTCCCGGTCGCGCTCGTCAGGCACGGGTCGCCTCGGCCGCGCGCCGCCAGCGTTGTCCGTCGCGCGTGTCCTCGACCAGGATGCCGCGGTCGGCCAGCTCCGCCCGCAGCCGGTCCGAGGTCGCCCAGTCGCGGCCGCGGCGGGCGGCGGCGCGCGCCTCGAGCAGCGCCGCGAGGTCCGGCTCGAGGCTCGCCTCGGCCGCCTCGAGGACGCCGAGGACGCGGTCGAGGTCGCGCAGGAAGTCGGTGACCCGCCCGGCATCGGCCGTCGAGAACGCCCGCACCGAGAGGCGCCGGTTGAGCTCCGTCACCAGGCTGAACACCGCGCCGAGCGCGGGGGAGATGTTGAGATCGTCGTCGAGGGCCGCCTCGAACGCCGCCCGAGTCTCGGCCAGGAGGTCCGGCAGCGAGGCGTCGTCCGGACGTGTCTCCTCGTAGACCGCCAGGGCGGCCAGCAGGGCGTCGAGCCGCTCGACCGCCGAGCGCGCGGCCTGGAGCGAGTCATCGCCGAAGGACAGGCTCATCCGGTACTGGGCCGAGATGAGCGCCAGGCGCAGGGCACGCGCGTCGGTCCCCCGGCCGATCACCTCGCCGACCCGGGCGATGTTGCCCGTAGACTTGGCCATCTTCTGGCCGCCCATCTGGAGGTGGGCGCAGTGGAGCCAGGTCCGCACGAACTCGCGCCCCGTGGCGGCTTCCGACTGGGCGATCTCGTCCTCGTGGTGGGGGAAGACCAGGTCGACCCCGCCCGTGTGGATGTCGATCGGCGCGCCGAGGTGCTCCATGCTCATCGCCGAGCACTCGATGTGCCAGCCGGGTCGGCCGGCGCCGAGCGACGTCTGCCAGGCCGGCTCGTCCGCCTTGGACCCCTTCCAGAGGGCGAAGTCGCGGACGTCGTCCTTGCCGTAGTCGTCGCTCTCGACGCGCTCGCCGACCCGCATCCCGGCGGGGTCCAAGTGAGCCAGCTTGCCGTACGCCGGCCACGAGGCGATGCGGAAGAAGTAGGAGCCGTCGTCCGTCGCGTAGGCGTGGCCGCCCTCCACCAGGCGCTCGATCAGGCGGACCATCGGCTCGATGTGCTCGGTCGCCCGGGGCAGCACGTCCGGGATCGTCATCCGCAGCGTCCGCGCGTCGGCCAGGAACTGCTCGGCGTAGCGGTCGGCCAGCTCGCCGATCGAGACGCCCTCGGCCCGGGCGCCTCGGATGATCTTGTCGTCGACGTCGGTGATGTTCATCACCCAGGTGACCCGGTAGCCACGGTAGCGCAGGTAGCGGACGAGCAGGTCGGCGAACAGGAAGGAGCGGAAGTTGCCGACGTGGGCCGGGCCGTAGACGGTCGGCCCGCAGCTGTAGATGCGGACGTGGCCCGGCTCGAGCGGCTCGAACTCGCGGGTCTCGTTGGTCAGCGTGTCGTGCAAGCGCAGGGTCACGCGCCGGCCTCCAGCAGGACGATCGCCTGGGCGGCCAGCCCCCGACCCGCGCCCTCAGGACCGGCCAGGTTCCCCGTGGAGGCCTTGACGTTGACGCGGTCGGCGGGCAGCCCGAGCAGCTCCGCGATGACGGCCGACATCTCCTCGAGGCGGCCGGCCAGGCGCGGTCGAGCGCCGACGATGACGAGGTCCACGGAGGCCGGCCGGAGGTCGGCGGCGAGGACGCGGCGGACCACCTCGGCGAGCAGCTCACGGCTGGCGACGCCGCGGGGGGTCGCGGGACCCGCCGGGAAGAGACGGCCCAGGTCCCCCAGGCCGGCCGCGCCGAGCAGGGCGTCGGCCAGCGCATGGAGCGCGACGTCGCCGTCCGAATGGCCGTGGAGCCGGGGCGCACCCGGGAAGGCGAGGCCGCCGAGGGCGAGCGGCTCGCCCGGGCCGAACGGATGGCGGTCGCTGCCCAGGCCGACGCGGGGTCGCGCCCGCCCGAGCAGGGTCGCCTCCGCGCGGGCGACGTCGTCGGGCACGGTCACCTTGAGGTTGGTCGGTTCGCCGGGGATCGCATGGACGGTGATTCTACAGGCCTCCAGCAGGGCGGCCTCGTCGGTGAACGTCGCGGGGCCGTCGGCCGGGAACCGGGCGAAGGCCGACTCGAGGAGGGCGCGGCGGGCGGCCTGCGGGGTCTGGGCCGTGGCGAGGGTCGAGCGGTCGACCGTCCCGGCGACGGTCCCGTCCGCGTCGATGCGCTTGACCGTCTCGGTGACGGGCAGGACGGGGATCGCCGCGCCGTGCGCCGCCGCGGCGGCCGCGACGCGCGAGACGAGGCCGGCGGTCGCCAGCGGACGGGCGCCGTCGTGGACGAGGACGACCCGTTCGCGGCCCTGGTCGGCCGCGGTCGCAGAGGCCGCGTCCAGCTCGGCCAGGGCGCGCAGGCCGGCGGCCACGGACGCCTGGCGACGGTCACCGCCCGCCACGACCGCCACGACGCGCGGGGAGGGCCAGGCGGCCTCGGCCAAGGTCGCGAGCCGGGCCGGCGCCGTGACGACGACGATCCGCTCCACCTCGGGCGCGGCGAGGAGGGCATCGAGCGACCAGCGCAGGAGCGGGCGACCGGCCAGCGCGAGGCTGAGCTTGTCGCGGCCCATCCGCCGGCTCTCGCCAGCGGCGACGAGGATCGCGTCGACCCCCGGCGCCCGCCGCCGACCCGGCTCGTCGTGCTTCCTCGGCGTCGCGCCAGGCTCGGCGTCCGCGCTGGTCCCGGTCCCCTCCCCCGCCCCGCCGCTCACTCGGCGCGGGGCTGGGCGAAGATCATGCGGCCCATCACGGTCTGGAGGACGCGAGTCACCCCGACCTCCAGCTCGCGGTCCAGGAAGCGTGCGCCGCCCTCCACCACGACCATCGTCCCGTCGTCCAGGTAGGCGACGCCCTGCCCCGGCTCCTTGCCCTCGGCCATGATCCGGACACGCAGCCCTTCGCCCGGCAGGAGGGCCGGCTTGATGGCGTTGGCGAGCGAGTTGACGTTGAGGATGCGGATGCCCTGCAGGTCGGCGACGCGGTTCAGGTTGAAGTCGTTCGTCAGGATCATCCCGCTGCGGGCCTTGGCCAGGGCGATGAGCTTGCCGTCCACCTCGGCGATGTCCTGGAAGTCCGCCTCCTCCACCACCACCGGCGTGGCCCCGTCCTTCTGCAGCCGGCCGAGGATCTCGAGGCCCCGTCGACCGCGGCTGCGCCGCTGGGTGTCCGAGCTGTCGGCGATGTGCTGGAGCTCCTCAAGGACGAAGCGCGGCACGACGAGCGTTCCGTAGAGGAACCCGGATTCCACGATGTCGGCGATCCGTCCGTCGATGATCGCGCTTGTGTCGACGACGATGTGGGGATCGCCCGCCCGGCCGGCCGTGTCGGGCTGGGGACGCCGGAAGAGCCCGACCGCCTCCGCGGCGGCGAGCAGATCGTGGCGCTTGGCGACGGTCAGGCCGACCATGCCCAGGCCGAGGAAGATCGAGACCCCGAGCGGCAGCCAGGTCCCGAAGGGCTCCGGCAGGGCGGACAGCGGCAGGCCGAGCAGGAGGCCCATGAGCAGGCCGAGCAGGAGGCCGACGACGGCGGCCACGAACTCGGCCGTCGAGAGGACCTGGACCTGTCGGACGAGCCAGATGGCCGGGACGACGGTGAGGTACGGCAGCAGGGCGAAGCCGACGATGAGCCAGGCGACGACCCAGACGGCCAGGAAGATGCCCGGGTTGCCGGTGCCGGCGAAGAGGCCGCCATCGGACGTCGAGAGCAGCAGGCCCACCAGGACGCCGATGGCGGCGCCCAGGATGCGGATGGCGCGGATCACGGACTCCTCGGCGGTTCCACCCGGCCCGATCGAGCGGGACGGTCGTCGATCATCAGGAGCGGCCACTTCCCCCGGGGCCGGCCCCTGCCGGGCAGCGCCTCAGCCTAGCATCCCCGAGCGCGTCTCACGTGAGGACCTGGCGGTCATGGCCGGGGCCGCTTCCCCGTCCCCGCCATCCCCGCCGACGGACGGATCCCCGTCCCCGGCTGCTGCGGTGGCGCCTTCCGACCCGCCGGGGACCGGGGAGGCGACGAGCGCGGCCGAGAGGGCGGCCCTGAGGCTCGGCACGGCGACGGCCTCCAGGCCCGCGACCGCACCGACGGGACGGCGGCCCGCCGGCACGATGGCGCGGCGGAAGCCGAGGCGGGCGGCCTCGCGGAGACGGCGCTCCAGGCCGGCCACCGGCCGCAGCTCGCCGAGGAGCCCCACCTCGCCGATCGCGACGGTGCCGGGACGCACCGGCCGGTCCCGCAGCGAGGAGGCCAGGGCCAGGGCGAGCGGGAGGTCGAGGGCGGGTTCGTCGACGGCCAGCCCGCCTGCGAGGTTGGCGTAGACGTCGTGGCTGCCCAGCCCTATTCCCGCCCGCCGCCCGAGGACGGCCACCAGGAGGGCCAGGCGGGCCGCGTCCATCCCCCGCGCCGTCCGCCGAGGCGTCCCGTAGCCGCCCGGCGCGACGAGCGCCTGGACCTCCACGAGCAGCGGTCGCGTCCCCTCGAGCGTCACCCCGACGGCGCTCCCCGCGGCCGGCTCCGCGTGCTCGACGAGGAACGCCCGGGCGGGATCGGGGAGCTCGACGAGGCCGCCCTCGCCCATCTCGAGGACGCCCACCTCCTCGGTCGAGCCGAAGCGGTTCTTCGTCGCCCGCAGGAGCCGCAGCGCCCCGTACCGCTCGCCCTCGAGGGCGAGGACCGCGTCCACCAGGTGCTCCAGGGTCTTGGGTCCGGCGAGCGTGCCGTCCTTGGTGACGTGACCGACGAGCATGACCGGGATCGCCTCGCCCTTGGCGAGCTCCATGAGCCGGAGGGCGCACTCGCGGACCTGGCCCACCGAGCCGGCCGGCCCGTCGAGCTCCTCGACGGTCATGGTCTGGATGGAGTCGACGATCAGCAGGCTCGGTCGGGTCGAGCGGGCGAGCTCGGCGATCCGCCCGACCTCGTCCTCGGCCACCACCCGGACCGCCTCCCCCGCGGGTCCCTCGTGGAGACCGAGCCGGCGGGCCCGCAACCGGACCTGGCCCGTCGACTCCTCCCCCGTCGCGTAGAGGACGTGGCCGCCAGCCGGGGCGTCGGACGCCGCGAGCCCCGCCGCTGCCTGGAGGAGCAGGGTCGACTTGCCGATGCCCGGCTCGCCGCCGACCAGCACGAGCGAGCCGACGACGAGCCCGCCGCCGAGGACCCGGTCGAGCTCGGGCAGGCCGAGGGAGCGGCGGGCGACCTCCTCCGTCGACGGGCTGGCCAGCGGCACGGGCTGCGGCGCGGTCGCGCCGGGTGACGCTCGTCGGGCGGCGCGGGCCGACTCACGGACGACGGTCTCGACGAGGGTGTTCCAGGCGCCGCAGGTCCGGCACTGGCCCTCCCAGCGGAGGACGCTCGCGCCGCAGGCCTGGCAGACGTAGCGACTCTCGGCGCGGCTCATCGACGGGCTACCGCAAGCCGATCGGCGACAGCGCGCGTCGATCACGACCCGTCGCGCCCCTCCCGGCCATCAGCGAGGGCGCCCCGACTCAGCCGGCGCCGACGGGGGTCTTCTCGGGCGTGGCGGCGTGGATCTCGAGGCCCGTCTCGGTGCCCTTGTCGACCACGATCGTCGTGCCGGGCTCGTACTTGCCGAGCAGGAGGTGTTCGGCGAGGACGTCCTCGATCATGTTCTGGATCACCCGCCGCAACGGGCGGGCCCCGTAGGCCACGTCGTAGCCGAGCTTGATGATGTGGTCCTTGGCGTCCTGGGTGACCTCGAGGCTCATCTGTTGGGCGCGCAGCTGGTCGCGGACGCGGGCGAGCATCAGGTCGACGATCTGGCGGATCTCTTCGACCGTGAGCGAGCGGAAGACCACGACGGCATCGATCCGGTTGAGGAACTCCGGCCGGAAGGCCTGCTTGAGCTCCTGCTGGACCTTGTCCTTCATGAGCTCGTAGGACGCCTCGGCCCGGGCCTGCTCCGTGTCACCCATCGCCCGGAAGCCGAGCGACGAGTTCGTCTGGAGCTGCCGCGCGCCGAGGTTCGAGGTCATGATCACGATGCAGTTCCGGAAGTCGACCCGGCGGCCCTTCGCATCGGTCAGGTGCCCGTCCTCCAGGATCTGGAGGAGGATGTTGAAGACCTCGGGGTGGGCCTTCTCGATCTCGTCGAGCAGGACGACGGCGTAGCTCTTGCGGCGGACCGCCTCGGTCAGCTGGCCGCCCTCGTCGAAGCCCACGTAGCCGGGGGGCGCGCCGACCAGACGGCTGACGTTGTGGCGCTCCATGAACTCGCTCATGTCGATCTTGATGAGCGCGTCCTCGCTGCCGAACATGAACTCGGCGAGCGCCTTGGCGAGCTCCGTCTTCCCGACGCCGGTCGGGCCGAGGAAGATGAAGGAGCCGATCGGCCGCTTCGGGTCCTTGAGGCCGGCGCGGGCACGGCGGACGGCCTTCGAGATGATCTCGATGGCCTCCTGCTGGCCGATGACCCGCTGGTGGAGCGCCGACTCCATGTTGAGGAGCCGCTGCGATTCCTCCTGGGCGATGCGCGTGACCGGGATCCCGGTCCACATCGCGACGACCTGGGCGATCTCCTCCTCGCCGACCGAGGGCTGATCGGCCGCGACGTGAGCCTGCCACTCGCCGCGGAGGGCCTCGACCTTCTCGCGCGCGGCCGCCTCGGCTTCGCGCAGGGTGGCGGCCTCCTCGTACTCCTGGGCGTTGATCGCCGCGTCCTTCTCCTTCGTGATCCGGTCGAGCTCGCGCTGCGCCTCGCGAAGAGGTGGGGGCGCCGACGCGTAGCGCAACCGGACCCGGCTGGCCGCTTCGTCGATCAGGTCGATCGCCTTGTCGGGGAGGTGGCGGTCGGTGATGTAGCGGATCGAGAGGTCGGCCGCGGCATGCACGGCGTCGTCGGTGATCGTGACCTTGTGGTGGGTCTCGTAGCGCTCGCGTACTCCAAGGAGGATCTCGACGGTCTGCTCGAGCGTCGGCTCCTCGACCATCACCGGCTGGAAACGCCTCTCGAGGGCCGCATCGCGCTCGATGTACTTGCGGTACTCGTCGAGCGTCGTCGCGCCGATGCACTGGAGCTCGCCGCGCGCGAGCGGCGGCTTGAGGATGTTCGCGGCGTCGATCGCGCCCTCGGCCGCCCCGGCCCCGACGAGGGTGTGGAGCTCGTCGATGAAGAGGACCGCATCGTTCGTGTTCCGCAGCTCCTCGATGATCTTCTTGAGGCGCTCCTCGAACTCGCCGCGGTACTTCGTCCCGGCGACGAGCGAGCCGATGTCGAGCGTCAGGACCCGCTTGTTCGCGAGCGTCTCGGGCACGTCCCCACTGACGATCCGATGCGCGAGGCCCTCGGCGATGGCCGTCTTGCCGACGCCCGGCTCGCCGATGAGCGCCGGGTTGTTCTTCGTCCGGCGCGACAGGATCTGGATGACGCGCTCGATCTCCTTCTCGCGCCCGATGACGGGGTCGAGCTTGCCGGCGCGAGCCGCCTCCGTCAGGTTGATGCCGAGCTGGTCCACCGTCGGGGTCTTGCTCGCGCGCTTCGCCTCGCCCGGCGTCGGTCCTGCCGACGACGACTGCGAGAGGACGCGGATGACCTCGTGACGGACCTTGTCGAGGTTGACGCCGAGCGACTCCAGGACGCCCGCCGCGATCCCCTCGCCCTCGCGGACGAGGCCGAGGAGCAGGTGCTCGGTCCCGATGTAGTTGTGGCCCAGCCGGCGGGCCTCGTCGATGGCCAGCTCGATGACGCGCTTCGCGCGCGGGGTGAGCCCGACCTCGCCGACCACCGGGCGGTCGCCGCGCCCGATGATGAACTCGACCGCCGTACGGACCTTCGGCAGCTCGACATTCATGTTCTCGAGCACGCGCGCAGCGACGCCTTCGCCCTCGCGGACGAGCCCGAGCAGGAGGTGCTCCGTCCCGATGTAGTTGTGGTTGAACCGCTGCGCCTCGTCCTGCGCGAGCGTCAGGACCTTGCGTGCTCGGTCGGTGAACTTGTCGAAGCGATCCATGCGGTCGGGTGCTCGTGCGTCCTGTGCGGAGTGCGCCTCGTCCGGCGCCAGCCGAATGCTAGCACGGCCCCCTGTGGGCGCTTCCCGCCGAGGGGTCCCGGGGATGACGACGTGGTGGCACCGTCGAGGTCGGCGGGACGCCGGCAGGCCCGGCGAATCGAACGGCCCGCCGGATCGCCGGCGGGCCGTCGGTCATCTCAGGGTGGCGAGGGGTCAGCCCTCGGCGTCGGCCGCCTCAGCCTCGGCTGTCTCGGCAACGTCGGCCTTCACGGCAGCGTCGGCCTGCTCGGCCGACACGACGTGTCCCGCGTCGACCGGCTCGGCCGGCTCAGCGTCCGCCATCGCCTCCGGGACGCCCTCCTCGGCGGGCGCCTCGGCGGGTGTCGGAGCCGCATCCTCCACGGCAGCCGTCTCCACGGCAGCCGTCTCCGCGGCAGCTGTTTCCACAGCGGCCTCGACCGGTGCCGCCTCCGCGGGCGCTGACGCCTCGGCAGGCGCGGCGTCGTCAGGAGCGGCCTCGACCGACGTGGCCGCCTGGGCGGCCTTCTCCGACTCGGCGAGCTGCTCGCGGACCTGCGCGAACGCGGCCGCGAGCGTGTTGTCGATCCCGCCTTCCGGCTCCTGGACGGCATCGGCCATCGAGTAGCTCCGCTCCGGGCGCGGACGGCGCTCGGGACGTGGCGCGCCGATCGGCTCGGGTGCGGGTCGAGCGGGCGGCTCCTCGGCCTGCTTCAGGCTGAGCCCGAGGCGATGCCGCTCGGAGTCGAGCGAGATGATCTTCAGCTTGAGCGTCTGACCCTCGTGGACGACGTCGCCCGGATGGGCGACACGCTGGTGCGAGAGCTCGCTGATGTGGATGAGACCCTCGAGCCCGTCCCGGACACGGACGAACTCGCCGAAGTTGACGAGCTTCGTGACCGTGCCCTCGATGACGTACCCGACCTTGAAGTCGGCGACGGTCGAATGCCACGGGTCGGGCTGGAGGCGACGGATCGAGAGGCTGATCCGGCCGCGCTCGTGATTGATGTCGATGACCTCGGCCTCGACCTCCTCGCCGACCTTGTAGCCGGCTTCGGGGTTGTTGACCTTGTTCCACGAGAGCTCGCTCTTGTGGACGAGGCCGTCGATCCCGCCGAGGTCGACGAAGACGCCGAACGGGGCGATCGATCGCACGTTGCCGGTCACCTTCTGGCCGACCTGGAGGCTGCTGAACAGTTCGTCCCGCTTCTCGCGGCGCTCCTCGTAGAGAGCGACCTTTTCCGACAGGATGAGCCGATTCGCCTTCCGGTTGACCTCGAGGATCTTGAGTCGCAGCTTGCGCCCGACGAACGGCTGGAGCTTCTCGGCGATCTCCTGGGCCGCGTCGCGCGGCTGGTCGTTCTGGGGACGTCGCGGGAAGTCGACGATCTGGCTGATCGGGACGAAACCGCGGATGCCACAGTCGACGATCAGGCCGCCCTTGTTATGGTCGATGACGGGCGCCTCGATGACCGTTCCGGCCTCGAACAGCTCCTGCATCGAACGCCATTTGCGCTCCAGGCCGGCCCGGCGCAGCGAGAGGACGACGTGACCTTCCTGCGACTCGGGCTGAAGCACGTAGACGAGGACGGTGTCGCCGATGGCGAGCACGGGCTGCGTCTCGGCGTGGCGGCCGTAGAGCTCCCGGTTCGAGACGACGCCCTCGCTCTTCGCACCGATGTCGACGAGCATCTCGTCCTTGTCGATTCGGACGACGGTGCCCTCGACGACGTCACCGTGCTTGAAGCTCTTGATGTCGGCGTCCTGCTGGGCGAGCAGCTCCTCCATCGTCGTCGGCTCGGGGCCGACCGCTCGCGCGGGCGCGGGCGCGGTCTCCTCTTCCTCGGGCTCG
>DASVYJ010000131.1:0-10055 GCA_036392215.1 Candidatus Limnocylindrales bacterium
GGCAGGGTCTCGGGGGCGGCGTCGGCCGGCTTGACGGGCGGCCCGGCGGGCCGCGGGGGGGTCTGGTGCACCGAGGCATTGTAGGGCGGGCCGCTCACCCGGCCCTTCCCCACACCCGCCGCGGCGAGCATCGACGATCCGGCGGTCCGGGACACGACGACGCCCGCCGGCCTGACCGCCGGCGGGCGTCGGAGATGCGGGAACGGACGACGGTCAGCCGGCCGCGGGGCTCGACTCGACCTCGCTGTCGGGCGGCGCCTGGATCGTCACCGCCTTGTCGTAGTCGGTCATGGTCACGACGACGTCCAGCGTCCCCGTGTTCGCGTCGCCGCCCTTGAGCTCGATCTTCGCCGGGCGGTTGCCGTCGACGTACGTCCAGACGTCGAGCGTCGCGCTGCCGACGGCGGCGACCTCGCTCGGCAGGGCCCCGCCGAGGTCCTGCTGGCTCAGCGTCAGCTGGACGTGGTAGGCGTCCTTGCCCGAGACCTGCTCGACGCCGACGAGCTTCGGCGGCGTCGAGAGCTTGTCGAGCGCCTTGGTCAGCTCGTCGAGCGCCTGCTGCTCGGTCATCGACGCGCTCGGCAGGGGCACGGGGACCGCGCTCGTGCCGGTCGACTTCTGGTACTTGGGACCGAGCAGGCTCAGCTTCATGTAGGTCGTGTCGCCGATGAGGATGAGGTCGGCGCTCAGACCCAGGAAGGCCGGGACGGCGGCCGCGAGGTGCGCCTTCGAGCCGGTGATGTCGATGTCGCCCTCGAGCGACGTCCCCTTGAGGTCGATCGAGCTCTGGCCCGAGCCGCCGGACGCGCCGGCCGACCCTCCCGAGCCGCCCGTGAGCATGCTCGGGTCGAACTTGACCTGGCCGCTGACGTCCGCCTTGAGGTGGACGGTCTTGACGTCCTTGAGGGCCTGGATGCTCTTGGTCAGGATCTCCTTGGGGTCGGTGAGCTTGGGGGCCGCCGCGCTCCCGCACGCGCCGACCGTCCAGGCGACGGTCAGGGCGAGCAGGGCGAGCACGACCCGCGAGCGGCGGGGCATGGGTTCCTCCCTCGGCGATGGCTCCGTGGACAACGGTATGGACGAGCCTGACCGGAGTGGTGCGTCGCGTCAACCCGCCGGCGGTCCTGCCCCGCCAGTACTGGCGGCCCTTCGGCCGGGTCGTCGCTGCATGGGCGGGAACCGCAGAGCGGACGGTCCGACGTGCTGCGGGCGGCCGGAGACGCGGCGAGGCCCCCGGCGGGACGCCGGGGGCCTCGGGCGCTGGGTCGCGAAGGGCGGACTAGAAGTCCATGTCCCCGCCGTGGTTGTGACCGGCGGCGGCTGCTTCCTTCTTCTCGGGGATGTCGGTCACGAGCGACTCGGTCGTCAGGACCATGGCCGCGATCGAGGCCGCGTTCTGGAGGGCGGAGCGGGTCACCTTCGCGGCGTCCACGATGCCCTTCTCGAACATGTTCCCGTACTCGCCCTTGAGGGCGTCGAAGCCGAAGCCCTTGTCGGCCTTGCGGACCTGCTCGACCACGACCTCGCCGCGAGCGCCGGCGTTGTCGGCGATCTGACGGGCCGGGTACTCGAGGGCCCGGCGGACGATGTCCACGCCGACCTGGGCGTCGCCCTCGATCTTGATCGAGTCGAGCGCCGGGGCCGCCTGCAGGAGGGTCGTGCCGCCACCGGCGACCATGCCCTCCTCGAGGCCCGCCCGGACCGTCGAGAGCGCGTCCTCGATGCGGTGCTTCTTCTCCTTCAGCTCGACCTCGGTGGCCGCGCCGACCTTGATGACCGCGACGCCGCCGGCCAGCTTGGCCAGCCGCTCCTGCAGCTTCTCGCGGTCGTAGTCGGAGGTGGTCTCCTCGATCTGGGCCTTGATCTGGGCCATCCGGCCCTTGATCGCGTCCTGCGAGCCCTCGCCGTCGACGACGGTCGTGTCGTCCTTGGTGGCGACGACGCGGCGGGCCTTGCCGAAGTCCTCGAGCGTGACGGAGTCGAGCTTGCGCCCGATCTCCTCGCTGATGACGGTGCCGCCGGTCAGGATCGCGATGTCGCGCAGCATCTCCTTGCGGCGGTCGCCGAAGCCCGGGGCCTTGACGGCCAGGACCTGGACGGTGCCGCGGAGCTTGTTGACGACGAGCGTGGCGAGCGCCTCACCGTCCACGTCCTCGGCGATGATGAGGACGGGCCGGCCGACCTGGACCGCCTTCTCGAGGGCCGGCAGCATGTCCGGCACGCTCGAGATCTTCTTGTCGGTGATGAGGATGGCGGGGTTCTCGAGGACGGCCTCCATCCGGTCCGGGTTCGTGACGAAGTAGGCGGAGATGTAGCCGCGGTCGAACTGCATCCCCTCCGTGTATTCCTTCTCGAGGCCGAGCGACTGGCCCTCCTCGACCGTCACGACGCCGTCCTTGCCGACCTTGTCCATGACCTCGGCGATGATCTCGCCGACCTCCGGGTCGGCGGCCGAGATCGCGGCGATCGCGGCGATCTGCTCGCGCGAGTCGATCGGGCGGGCGACCTTCTTGATCTCCTCCACGACCGTCGTCACGGCCTTCTCCATCCCGAGCCGGATCTGCATCGGGTTGGCGCCGGCGGTGACGTTGCGGATGCCCTCGGTGATCATCGCCTGGCCGAGGACCACGGCGGTCGTCGTGCCGTCGCCGGCGACGTCGTCGGTCTTGGTGGCGACCTCCTTGAGGAGCTGGGCGCCCATGTTCTCGAAGGGGTCTTCCAGCTCGATGTCGCGGGCGATGGTGACGCCGTCGTTGGTGATCGTCGGCGCGCCGAACTTCTTGTCGAGGACGACGTTGCGGCCCTTGGGGCCGAGCGTCACCTTGACGGCCTCGGCCATCCGGTCGATGCCGCGCTTGAGGGATCGGCGAGCCGTCTCGTCGAAGATGATCTGCTTAGCCAAGGTTGTGCTTCCTCCAGCGAGCGCTGCGGCCGGCGCCCGTGGCGCCGGCCGGTGGTGGACCGGCCGGGCTGGTCGGTCAGGCCTCGACGATGGCCAGGATGTCCTTCTGGCTGATGATCAGGAGCTCCTCGCCCTCGACCTTGAACTCGGTCCCGGCGTACTTGGCGTAGAGCACCTTCTGGCCGACGGAGACGTCCATCGGCTCGCGCTTGCCCTCGTCGAACTTGCCGGGCCCGACGGCGATGATCTCGCCCTCCTGCGGCTTCTCCTTGGCCGTGTCCGGCAGGACGATGCCGCTCTTGGTCATCTCCTCGCGCCCGGTGGGCCGGACGACGACGCGATCCCCGAGCGGGCGGAGCTTGGTGGTGCTCGCAGTGGCGGTGGCCAACGCGCAGTCCCTCCTGCTGACGGCGGCGCAGGGCGCGCCGTCCGATGCCTGTGTGGATGTCGGGCGAGCGACGACCGGAACGGTCCGCTGCCCGGCTCGACGACTCCGAGCGCCGTCGCGGCGACCCGGCCCAGGGCCCTGCCGGCGGGGATCCTCCCCGCGGCGACCCGCTCCTCCGTGGCCGCTTAGCACTCTAACCCTGAGAGTGCTAAGAGACTAGCCGAGGTTGCGCGGACCTGTCAAGACCGCCCGCGCCTCGAGTCGCGTGGGCGTCGCGCGCCGGTGGCGGCCATCCCGGCGGCCGGCGTCGTGCGATGCTTGGCCGCATGGACGACGAGCGGACGGCGACGCGGGACGAGCCGGCAGGCATCCGGGACGAGCTGCCCGACCACGTCCGACGGAACAGGATGGCCTGGGACCGCTGGGCCGACGAATACGCCGGCGCGGGCGAGCGGAACTGGGCCGCCGACGAGCCCCGCTGGGGCATCTGGGGTGTGCCCGAGTCGGAGCTCCACGTCCTGCCGGACGTGGCCGGCCTCGACGTCATCGAGCTCGGCTGCGGGACGGCCTACGTCTCGGCCTGGCTCGCCCGACGCGGGGCGCGCGTCGTCGGCATCGACAACTCGCCGCGCCAGCTCGAGACGGCGCGCCGACTCCAGGACGAGCACGACCTCCAGTTCCCGCTCCTGCTCGGCAACGCCGAGGCCGTCCCGCTGCCCGATGCGAGCTTCGACCTGGCGGTCTCCGAGTACGGCGCAGCGATCTGGGCCGACCCGTATCGCTGGATCCCCGAGGCCGCCCGCCTCCTCCGGCCGGACGGCCGGCTCATCTTCCTGGGCAACGGGTACCTGCTCATGCTGTGCATGCCGGACGAGGAGGACCAGCCCGCCGCCGATCGACTCCTGCGGCCGACGTTCGGGATGCACCGCTTCGAGTGGCCCGAGGACGAGTCGGTCGAGTTCCACCTGCCGCACGGCGAGTGGATCCGGTTGCTCCGCGAGAGCGGCTTCGAGGTGGAGGCCCTGACCGAGATCCGGCCGCCGGCCGATTCGACCACCCGCTACCCGTTCGTCACCCTCGACTGGGCGCGGCGCTGGCCGTCGGAGGAGATCTGGCAGGCGCGCCGGCGACCGCTGCGCGGCGGCTGAGCAGGGATGCTCCGCGTCGCCGTCGCGCTCTTCCTCGCCCAGCTCGGCTACCACGCCTACGTCGCCTCGCTGCCGCTGGCGCTCCTCCATGCCGGCCGCCCCGATGCGCTCATCGGGGCGCTCATGGGCGCTGCTGCACTCATTCAGATCCCCGCCGCGTTCCTGGCCGGCGGGCTCATCGACCGGCTCGGCGGCCGGGCCGTGTTCGTCGGGAGCGCGGCCTCGTTCCTGGGCGCCGCCACGCTCCTCGCCGCGGGCCTCGCGGCCCCTGGCGGCTGGCTGCCCGCGCTCGTCCTGGTCCGGCTGCTGCAGGGCGTCGGGCTGGCGGCCGCGATGCCCGCCGCGCTCAGCCTCGTGCCGGGCCTCGTGGCCCCATCCCGGCTGGCGACCGGCCTCTCGCTCGCCTCCCTGGCGGGCAACGTCTCGCTGGCCATCGCGCCGCCCGCGTCGCTGGCGATCGTCGCCGCGACGTCGTTCCAGCTGCTCTCGACGCTCGTCCTGGCGGCGGTCGCGGGCGGCCTCGCCCTGGGCTGGACGCTGCCGCGCCGGGCGCCCGCCGCGCCGGCGCACGACACCTCGCCGAGTGGCTCGCCCGACCCCGCGCCACCACGGCGACCAGGCCTCGGGCGTCGCGTCTCGGGGGCGTTCCGCCCCGCCTGGCGTCCAAGCTGGGCCCTCCTGCTGCTGGGCACGGTCCTGTACCTGGCCCACTGGGGCGTCCTGACCGGCTACCTCCCCCAGCGGGCGGCGGCGGCGGGCGCGGACGTCGGCTTCCTCTTCACCGCCGACGCGGTCTCGCTGATGGTCCTGCGGCTGCCCTTCGCCTGGCTCGCCGACCGGGTCCCGACCCACGGCCTCGTCGTGGCCGGGCTGCTCGTGACGATCGGCGCGCTCGTCGTCCTGCTCCTCCCCCTGACGACCGCCTCGATGGTCCTGGCGGGCGTCGGCACGGGGGGCGGCGCAGCGCTCATCCTCCCGCCGCTGACGGTCGAGATCTCGCGCCGCAGCGACGAGACCGACCGCGGCAGTGCCTTCGCCCTCTACTCGGTCGCCTTCGCGGTGGGGACCGCGGGCGGGAGCATCGGGCTCGCCCCGCTCATCGATCGGATCGGCTTCGAGACCGCGCTCTGGCTCGGCATCGCGGGCCTCGCCGCGGCGATCGCGGCGACGCTGGCCGACCGCCGCCTCGTGCGGGCGCGGGCGACGGCGGCGGCGGCGACCTGACCCGCCCTCAGGCGGGGACGCCTCGGCCCGCTCCCGGCCGCGGGACGGAGCGCCGGAACGTCGCGTCGTAGGCGGCCACGACCGCGTCGCCGAGCTCGGCGGGCGTCGTCCCCCGTCGCTCGGCCAGCCATGCCGCGACGACCCGCACCCACTCCGGCGCGTTCCGCCGCCGGGGCGCCCCGGGCGGCGCGAGCCAGGGGCTGTCGGTCTCGAGCAGCAGCCGCTCCCCGGGCACGAGCGGGGCCACCTCGGCCGTCGGCTCCTCGCCCGCCCGGAAGGCGAGCCCGCCGATCGCGATCGCGAGCCCGAGGTCGAGCGCCGCCCGCCCGTAGTCGAGCGGCCCGGAGAACGAGTGGAGCACGGCCGGCGGCCGCGCCCCGAACGCGGCGGCGCTGGCCGCACCGCCATAGCCGGCCGCTCGAAGCTCAGCCAGGAGGAGGTCCTGCGCCTCGCGGCTGCCCGGCGCCGAACGGCAATGGAGGATGACCGGCGTCCCCGTCTCGAGGCCGAGGCGGAGGTGCCGCCGGAGGTTGGCGAGCTGGTCGTCGAGCGGCGAGAAGCGCCGGTCGAGGTCGAGGCCGGTCTCGCCGAGGGCGACGACCCGGCGGTGGCGGGCGAGGGCGACGACGGCCGCCCAGTCGCCCTCCGTCGTGTCGGCGGCGGCGTGGGGATGGACGCCCACGGCCGCGTCGAGCCAGGCGTGCCGCTCGACGAGCTCGAGGGCGCCGCGGCTCGAGGCCAGGTCCCAGCCGGGGACGAGGATCCGCTCCACGCCGGCGGCGATGGCCGCGTCCAGAACGGGCTCGAGGTCCGGCGCGAAGGCGTCGGCCTGGAGGTGACAGTGGCTGTCGACGAGGCGCACGGATCGGGTCGGGTCGGGGCCGATGGTGGGCTGCGGCGAGGCCGAGGCAGGAGCGCCTCAGCGACTCGCCGCCGCCTCCTCGACCTCGAGCCGCGGGAAGAGCGGCGCGGGCGCGGCGACCTGGCCTGGCTCGCCGGCGTGGGCCGCCCAGCCGAGCTCGGCGAGCAGCGGCGGCCCGTCGTTGCCGCCGGCCGCGTACGGATACGCGTAGCCGAGCTGGGCGAGCACGCGCGGCGCGGTGCCCGGCACGAACGGCGCGGCGGCCAGGCCGACGAGCCGGCATGCCTCGACGAGATCGCCGAGCACGTCCCGGAGCCGCGCCCCCGCGGCCTCGTCGCCCGTCTTCGCAGCCTTGGCCAGGGCCCACGGCTGCTCCGCGTCGACGAAGCGGTTGGCCGCCCCGACGAACTCCCAGAGCGCGGCGAGCGCATCGTGGAGCAGGCACGCCTCGAGCTTCGCGGCGTACGCGTCGAGGGCGGCGGCCCAGGCCGCGGCGAGCGGCGCCGCGGCCGGTTCGCGCGCGGCTGGCCGCACGCCGCCCAGGTAGCGGCCGGCCATCGACACGGTCCGGTTCACGAGGTTGCCGAAGTCGTTCGCCAGATCGGCGTTGTAGCGGCGGACGAACGAGTCCCACGAGACGTCGGTGTCGCGGTCGAAGGCGACCTCCCGGAGCGTGACGTAGCGCGCGCCGTCCGCCCCGAGGGCCGCGACGACGTCCGTCGGGTCCAGGAAGTTGCCGCGGCTCTTGCTCATCCGCTCGCCGGCCACGAGCAGCCAGCCGTGGACCCAGACGCGGCGAGGGGCCTCGAGACCGGCGGACCAGAGCATCGCCGGCCAGTAGATCGTGTGGAACCGGGCGATGTCCTTGCCGATGACGTGGAGGTCGGCCGGCCACCAGCGGGCGAAGGCGGCCAGGTCGTCGGGGAACCCGGCCCCGGTGATGTAGTTGATGAGCGCGTCATACCAGACGTAGATCGTGCCCGCCGCCGGGTCCCACGAGCCGTCGGGCAGCTGGGCCGAACTGCCATCCTCGCGGATCGGGAACGGGATGCCCCAGGCGGCGCCGGCTCGGCTGATGCTGAAGTCCTCGAGGCCCTGGCGGATGAAGCCGAGCATCTCGTTCCGGCGGTACTCGGGCTGGACCCAATCGGGGTGCTCGGCGTAGTGACGCTCGAGGCGGTCCTGGTAGGCCGACAGGCGGAAGAACCAGTTGCGCTCGGATAGCCACTGCAGCGGGACGTCAGGGTGGTTCGGGCACTGGACGCCGGTCGCCGTCTCGAGCAGGTCCGAGCTGGCCTTGAAGCCCTCGTTCGGGCAGTACCAGCCCTCGTAGCTGCCGACGTAGATGTCGCCGTTGGCGTAGGCCCGGCGGACCATCTCCTGGGCGGCCCGGACATGGTCCGGGTCGGTCGTGCGGATGAAGCGATCGGGGCTGATGCCGAGGGCATCCTCGGCCGACCGGAAGAGGCTGACCTTCTCGTCGACGAACGACCGGGGGCTGCGGCCCTCGGCGGCGGCGGACTGGGCGATGTTGACCGAATGCTCGTCGGTCCCGGTGAGGAAGCGGGTCGCCGCGCCCTTCATCCGGTGCCAGCGCGCGATGACGTCCGAGCCGATGACCTCGTAGAGGGTGTGGAGGCCGGGCTTGTTGTTGGCGTACGCGATCGCCGTCGTCAGGTAGAAGCGGTCGGCGCGCGACTGCGGGTCGGTCGGGCGCGCCGGAGCGGGGGCACGGTCGGTCATGGCCGAGCGATGGTAGCAGGCCCCCTGGCGTCCTCGGCACGCGACGAGGCGCGTCCGGCAGCGGACACCGGCCGGACGGCGGTCCTCCCCGTCCTCAGCCGCGGGACGTCGCGTCGCCCTCCGGTCCGTGCCCGGTCTCGGTGGGCCGGTCGCCGTGGATCGGGACGGACGCCGAGCCGGTCCAGCTCGGCGGGTCGCTGGCGGGGAAGCTGTCGTCGGACGCGTCGTCGAGCCGCGCCTCGCGGCGGTCCCGCGAGCCGTGGCGCAGGGCGGGCTCGTCGCGCAGCTCGCGTCCCGGCTCGGCGCCGTCGCGGCCGCCGACCCCGTCGCGTTCGCCGCCGAGTCGCTGCGCCGTCCGCAACCACGCGCTCACAGTCCGCTCCCTCCGCCCCCGCCGAGGGCGCTCCCGCCGCCGTAGGCGAGCGATTCGCTCGGCCGACCCTGGGCGTTCGGGCTGTCCATGCGCAGACCCTCCCCGAAGACCCGCTGCGTCGGCGGGACGCCGGACTGCTCGGGTTCGAGCTCGTCGGCGTGGACGACCAGGGCGGCGGGCAGGACGCCTGCCTCCGGAACCGCCTCGCCGAGATGGCCGACGCGCCTGGCGGCCGGCGGCGCGGGCGCGGCGAGCGGCGCCTCGCCGAGCTTCGCCGGGCGGACGTTGTGCGGCGGCGGACCGAACGGTTCGTCCATCTCAGTCCTCCCCGGGGCGGCGGGCGGGTCCGCGCGACTCGGGCGTCTCACCCCGCTCGAGGGCAGTGGCGTCGTCCCGTTCGCGCTCGGCGTCGACGGCCGGCCGAGTCGTGGGGTCGGGCCCGAGCGTCCCGTCGTCGAGGACGGGCCGCGCCCCTCGGACGGGGTCGACCTCGGGGACGAGGTCCGGCGCGGCCCCGAGTTCCTCCTCGGCGCCGGCTCGGGTCAGGCGTTCCTCGCTCATGGCCACCTCCTCGCCGCGCAGCGTGCGCCCTCGTGGCATCGGCCCGCGTCGCGGCGGATGGCGGCGTCTTGCGGCCGCGTGACGACCGGGCCGCCGCCGCACGAGGCTCGCGTCGCCCGTGCTGATCGAGGCGACCAGCCCGGCCGCGCCATTCCTGTCGAATCACCATTCCGCGGCACGCGGTCACGGATCGGCGCTTCGGCTTCCTGTCCCCGTCTCGCCAGGTGGGTGTCCGCGAGGGAAGCCTCTCGGTCGAACCGCTCCGCGGCGGTCGTGACGCGACACAGCACGCTCATCGCGAGGACCGGTCGAGGCGCTGATGACCCCCAGAAGCCCCCGGCACTCGATCGATCGTGGCAGTGTGCCGCGCGGTGAGAGATCGACAGGATCAGGGCCGCTCGCGTCGCGGCGGACGGGCCGGAGTCGCCTGTGGTCCGGTCGTCCCCGCCGACGTCGCCCACAGTATGCCGGTCGCCCCCGTCGGCCCCGTCGTCCCCGTCGCGCCGGTGGTCGTGTAGTAGCGCCGGTACTCGGCCGGCGACATGGCACAGGAGCGCTGGAAGACCCGGTAGAACTGGTGGAGGTTCGTGTAGCTGATCGCGGCCGCCACCTCCGCCACGCTGAGGTCCGTGGTGAGCAGCAGCCGCTTCGCCTCGGCCAGCCGGATGTGGGTGACGTACTCCTTGAAGCCGAGGCCCGTCACGTCCTTGAAGAGGTGGCGGAGCCGCGACGGGCTGATGTGGGCGACCGAGGCCGCGTCCGCGAGGCCGACCGCGTCGCGGCAGTGGCCCTCCAAGTAGGCCAGGACGGGGCGAACCCGCTCGCGCGCCTCGCCCCCGGGATGCGCGGCCGCG
>DASVYJ010000132.1:0-1745 GCA_036392215.1 Candidatus Limnocylindrales bacterium
CGTCAGCCTGCGCCCGGTCCTCGCGGCCCTGCGCGCGGGCAAGGTCGTCGCCACCGCCAACAAGGAGACGCTCGTGGCCGGCGGCCACCTGGTGATGCGCCTCGCCCGGGAACGCGCCGCGGCCGAGGCGGCGCGCGACGCCGCGAGCCCGCTGGCGACGCCGCTGGGCTGGCTGCGGCCGATCGACTCCGAGCACTCCGCCATCTGGCAGTGCCTCGTCGGCGAAGCGGTGGGCGAGGTCGCCGGTCTGCTCCTCACCGCGTCGGGCGGCCCGTTCCGCGAGGCGACGCCGGAGCAGCTCGCCGCGGTCACGGTCGCCCAGGCCCTCCGTCATCCCACGTGGCGGATGGGGGCGAAGATCACGGTGGACTCGGCGACGCTGGCGAACAAGGGCCTGGAGGTCATCGAGGCGCGCTGGCTGTACGATGTCCCACTCGACGCGATCCACGTCGTCGTCCACCCCCAGAGCGTCGTCCATTCCGCCGTGCTGTTCGCGGACGGTTCGCTGAAGGCCCAGCTCGGCACCCCTGACATGCGCCTGCCCATCCAGTACGCCCTGACCTACCCGCGCCGCCGTCCGTCACCGGCGCCCGCCGCCGATCTGCTGGCCACCGCCCGGCTCGACTTCGCTGCGCCCGACGAAGCCCGCTTCCCGGCCCTCCGCATCGCCCGCGAGGCCGGGCGGACCGGATCGCGGGCGAGCGCGGCCCTCATCGCCGCGGACGAGGTGGCCGTCGCCCGGTTCCTCGCCGGCCGGCTCGACTTCCCGGGCATCCCGCGGCTGCTGGAGGCGGCCGTCGCGCGGTTCGGGAGCGGCGCCGACCAGGCTCCGGGCCTGGCGGAGCTCGTCGAGCTGGAGGGCGAGGTCCGCGCCTTCGCCGAGGCGGCGCCCTGATGCCGCTCCTCCAGTCGCTCGTCACCGTCGTCATCTTCCTGGTGATGCTGGGGACCCTGGTCATCGTCCACGAGCTCGGCCACTTCGTGACGGCCCGCCTCGCCGACATCCGCGTCCTGGAGTTCGGCATCGGCTTCCCGCCCCGGGCCCGCGTCCTCGGGGAGCGGGGCGAGACGCTGTACACGCTCAACTGGCTGCCGATCGGCGGCTTCGTCAAGCTCGAAGGCGAGGACGGCGACTCCGACGACCCGCGCTCATTCAGCCGGGCTCGCCTGCCGACCAAGCTGCTCGTCCTGGCCGCCGGGGTCCTGATGAACCTCGTCCTCGCCTTCGTCATCTTCTTCGGCATCGCCTGGCTGGCGAACCCGGGCGGCCAGCTCAGCATCACCTCGGTCGAGTCGGGCTCGCCGGCGGCCAGGGCCGGCCTCGTCGCGGGAGACACGCTGCGCGCCGTCGACGGCCAGCCGTTCGACTACCTGGGCGGCCCGCAGCGCGTCATCGACGTGCTCCATGAGCGGGCCGGCCAGCAGGTCGACCTCGGCATCGTCCACGCGGACGGCTCCGCGGCGACGGTCGCGGCGACCCTCCGCCCGGCCTCCCAGATCGACGCGACCCACGGCGCGCTCGGCGTCCGCCAGGCCTGGGCCCTCACCGGCGGCTACTTCCAGCGGGACCCGATCGACGCCCTGTCGGTCGGCGGGGAGCGCACCGTGGCCGCCTTCCGGGTCGTCCTGGACGGCCTCGGCCAGCTCGTCGGCTCGGTGGCCCGCAATCCGACCGGGGCGCCGCCCGTCACCGGCCCGGTGGGCATCGCCGTCCAGGTCGGCGACGTCTTCTGGCAGCTCGGCCC
>DASVYJ010000133.1:0-1536 GCA_036392215.1 Candidatus Limnocylindrales bacterium
CAGGGCTAGTTCTGGGGTATCCCGCCGGATAGGACGTCCCCGAACTGGGTAGGAGGCCACCCGACCGGCCGGATGAGCGTCGCCCGTGCGGGGATCCTCCGACCCGAGCTCGGCCAGCCCGCCCGCACGCCCCACCCTGACCACCCTATCGGGCCCTTTGCCCCCGAAGTAGCCCTGTCAGGGCCACGTGCCACCGCCTGCGGGTCACTCCGGTGCCACCGCCTGCGGGTCAGTACGCTCGCCGAAAACGGATCGTGAGGGCTGGGTGACATGGGCAAAGGGATGGGCAGCGGGCCGCCCGGGAGCGACGCTCGATCGTCGAGGCAGTCCGCGGCGGCGAGTCCCAGCGATCGGTCGCGAGGAGGCTCAGGCGGGGCCTGGGGACCGTCCAGCGGGCACTGAACCGTGCCGGCGATCGGGCCCTCGACGAGGTGGACTGGGGGGATCACCCACCCGTGGCGGCGCACATCGGCCGGACCGACCCCGAGGTCGAGGATCTCGTGCTCGACATCCGCCGGGTGCTGCGCGAGGAGAGCGTCCTCGGCGAGTACGGCCCGGCGGCGATCCGTCGGGAGCTCGAGGCGCGGCCGGGCCCCCGACCGCTGCCGTCCGTCCGCACGATCGCCCGGATCCTCGAGCGGCGGGGTGCGCTCGACGCGACGCGCCGCGTCCGCCGGCCGGCGCCGGCACCCGGCTGGTACCTGCCCGACGTCCGCCAGCACCTCGCCGAGCTCGACAGCTTCGACGTCATCTCGGGGCTCCGGCTCCGGGGCGGGATCGAGCTCGACATCCTGACCGCGATCAGCCTCCACGGCGCGCTCGCCGCCGCGTGGCCGACGACCGGCGTCAGCGCCCGGCTGGTCGTCGCCGCGCTCGACGGGCACTGGCGCGAGGTGGGGCGTCCCCGCTACGCCCAGTTCGACAACGACAGCCGGTTCATCGGCGGACAGGCCCACCCGAACTCGATCGGGCCGGTCATCCGCTTCTGCCTGGCGGTGGACGTCGTGCCCGTGTTCGCCCCGCCGGTCGAGCTGGGCTTCCAGGCCTCGATCGAGGCGTTCAACGGGCGCTGGCAGCAGAAGCTGTGGGCCCGCTTCTGGGATCCCGACCTGGCCGCGCTCGAGGAGCGCTCCGCCACCTACATCGGCGCGAGCCGGAGGCGAGCCGCCGCCCGGATCGAGGCCGCCCCTCCCCGAACGCCCTTGCCGACCGACCGGGTGGTCGACCTCGCCGCACCGCCCTCCGGGCGCCTCGTCTTCCTGCGTCGGACGTCCGACCGAGGCGACGCGTCGATCCTTGGCCTCCGGTATCCGGTCGACGGGCACTGGATCCATCGGCTCGTCCGCGGCGAGCTCGACCTCGATGGCCGGCGCCTCCGCTTCTATGCCCTCAGGCGCCGCGCACCCGACGATCAGCCACTCCTCGCCGAGGTCCCGTTCGAGCCGCCGGACCGCTGGTACCGGTGACCCGCAGGCGGTGACACTTCCTGACCGGATGGAGTTCCGGAGTGACCCGCAGGCGGTGGCACTTGGCCCT
>DASVYJ010000134.1:0-2435 GCA_036392215.1 Candidatus Limnocylindrales bacterium
CGGCAGCGGCTGATGGACGTCGTCACCCGTCTCAGCTGGCCGATCCTGCGGCGGATCGCCAGCCGCCGGTTCGCGCCGTCCGCCGGCCTGGTCCGGGCGCTGCAGCTGCGGGATGCCGTCCTGCTGCCGCCCGGCACCGATCCCGACCTGCCCGACCTGGGCGCCGGCGACGAGCCCCTCGTCGCTGCGATCGTCTCGCTGACCCACTCCGGTGGCTGGGACCTCCTGGTCGCGGCGATGGAGCGCGTCCGCCTCGCCCACCCGGCCGCTCGCCTCCGCCTCGTGGCCCACGTCCCGGACCCCTCGATCGTGGCGGGCCTCCCCGACGGGGTGGAGATCCGGCCCGGCAACCGGGACGAGCTGGCGGAGCTGCTCCGGCCGGCCCGCGTCTGCGTCATCCCCCTGCGCATCTCGCCCTACACGGACCTCGCGGTGCCGGTCCGCCTCACGGACCTGCTCGCCCTGGGCAAGCCGGTCGTCTCGACCGCGACGGCCGAGTCCGCGGCGATGCTGGCCGGCGGGATCGGCCTGACCGCGGCCGACGAGCCGGCCGCCCTGGCGGACGCGATCTCGCGCGTCCTCGCCGACGACGACCTCGCGGCCCGCCTCGCCGCGGCCGCCCGGGCCTACGCCGAGCAGCCGGAGCACACGTGGGCGGGCCGCGCGGCGACGATCGTCCGGGAGCTCCTGGGCGGGCCGGACCGGGAGGACCCCGACGTATACTCCGACGGCGGCAGCGCGGGCGGGGCCGATACCCGAGCGCGCCGCTCCGACGCCCCGCAGAGGAGTCGCCCCTGACCGGCTCGTCGATCTCGGACCCCCTCGTGCCGGCCGACGCCGGCGCGGCCCTCCGGCCGCTCGTCGGCAGGGTCACCGCCGCGGCCGGGGACCTGCGGGCAGCCCTGCCCGCGGTCGTCTTCGCCGTCCTGGCGGCGGGACTCGTCATCCTCGGCGGCTACCACCCGCAGCACGCCGACCAGGCCTCCGCCGGGCGCCTCTTCCAGCTCCTGGCGGCCGCGGCCGCGTTCGTCACCGGCGGGCTGCTCGTCCTCGAGCCGTGGCTCGGGCTGGTCGCCTGGGTCCTGGCGATGCCGCTCCTCAGCATCGCCCGGGCCCAGCTGGTCTGGGGGCCGCTGCAGGTCATCCTGACCACCGTCCTGGTGGCCGCGCTCGCGGTCGGCTGGGCCGTCCGCCTGGTGCGCCGGCAGACGGTCACGCTGTCCGCGGCCCCGGGCGAGTCCCTCCCCGCGGCGCCCGTCGCCCTGGCGTCGGCCGGCTCGGCCCGCTTCGCCGTCCCGGCGGCGGCCGCCATCGTGGCCGCCCTCGTCGTCCTGGCGGCGCTCTCCACGGCCGCCTCGCCGGACCCCGCCGGCGGTCTGCCGATCGCCCTCCACGGCCTGGTCGAGCCGGCCGTCCTCGGCCTCCTCGTCGTCGCCCTCCGGCCGACGCGTCGCCAGCTCGGCGCGCTCGGCCTGGCGATGGGCCTCTCGGTCGCCTTCGCCTCGGCCTTCAACCTGTACCGCATGTCGACGCTCGCCCACACCCTGGCCGAGCTCGAGGTCCAGCGCATCCAGCTCGCCCGGCTGACCTACTTCAACGTCGGGCTGTTCGCCGGCATGCTCGCCATGAGCCTGCCCTTCGTGCTGCTCGGCCTCGTCCTGTACCGCCGCCTGCCGGGCCGTCGGCTCGCCCTCCTCGCCCTGCTCCTCGCCCTGCTCGTCTCCCTGGCCGGGCTTTACCTGGCGTTCTCGAAGAGCGGCTGGCTCGCCGCCCTGGTGGCGTGCCTGCTCTTCCTCCTCGTCGCCGTCGGGACCTGGAAGGCGCGCCTCGGGCTGGGCCTGCTCGTGCTCGCGGTCTCGGCCCTCGTGGTGCCCTGGCCGCTGGCGATCCTGCAGGCCGTGGCGCCCGGCGGCGCGGACACGTATCGGAGTGTGATCACGGCGACGCAGGGCCAGAACCGGGCGGCGTCGTGGGACCCGAGCACGGCCGAGGGCGAGGTGTCCATCTCCGAGCGGTGGCTCGCCACCCGGGCCGGCCTCCAGATGGCGGTCGACCATCCGCTCCTGGGCGTCGGGCCGGGTCGCTTCGGGACCGAGTACGCGACGGCCTACCGTCCGGCCGGCGGGCAGCGGAACCTCGGCTCGGCCCACGACTTCCTGCCGAACCTGGCCGCCGAGTTCGGCCTCCTCGCCGGCGCGCTGGTCGGCCTCGCCCTGCTCGCCGCGCTCCTGCTGTGGGCTCGTGCCGTCGCGCTGGCGGGCGGCGACGAGCGGCTCGTCGCAGCCGCCTTCGGGACGGCTCTCGTCGGCTTCGCCGTGGTCGGGGTCGCCTTCGGGCTCGACCTGTACCGGGCCTACCGGCTCATGGATTCGGACATGCTCTTCGGCGCCCTGCTCGTCGCGGCCGCCCTCGCCTTCACCGTGGCGCGGCCCGGC
>DASVYJ010000135.1:0-34694 GCA_036392215.1 Candidatus Limnocylindrales bacterium
GGGCTCTACCTCTCGGACCACCCGATGGGCGAGGTCGCAGACCGGGTCGGCCTCTTCGTGACCGCCTACTCCGGCGACCTCAAGGACGAGTCGCTCGACGGCCAGCGCGTCGTGGTCGGCGGCATCGTCACGGGCGTGCGGACCGTGGTGACGCGGAACAAGGACACGATGGGCGTGGTCACGCTCGAGGACCTGCAGGGGACCATCGAGGTGGTCGTCTTCCCGCGGCTCCACGCGCAGACGAGCGGGACGTGGACGGAGGGCGCGATCCTGCTGGTCGCCGGCCGGGTCGACCACCGCGGGGACGAGGCCTCGGTGCTGGCCGACCTCGCGACGACCTGGGAGGACGCGCTGGTCCGCGGGCCCGGTGGCTTCGCCCAGGACGTGGCCGCGGGCGACCGCTCGCGAGGCGCGCGGCGGCCATGGCAGGGCCGGGGATCCAACGGCAACGGGCACGGGCACGCGAACGGCAACGACAGGCCGGTCGGCGTCGCCGGTGTGTCGCCGGGTCCCGGCTCCGCGCCCGCGACGGCTCCCGCGGCCCCGGCGGCCTGGGCGGGGCAGCCCGCCGCGGCGACGTCGCCGGTCGGCGCTGCGACCCGGCCGACGGTGTACGTCTCGCCCCTTCGCGGCGGCGGGCCCCCTCCCGCCCCCGCCGTGGCCGCCGCGTCCAGCGGGGCCGCCCCGCCGCCCGAGCCCGCCGAGCCGATCGCCACGTACGAGGAGCCGTCGGGGGCCGCGCCGCTCGGCGCCGAGCAGGACGAGCCGCCGCTCCCCGACGAGGCGCGGGCCCGCGCCGCCGCGTCGGCCGCCGCCGCGACCGCGCCGCTCGAGGCGGGTCCTTCCGGCATCCTCCACGTCCGCTTCGCGACCAGTGCCGGGGCCGATCGGGTCGTGCAGGCCATGGAGGAGGTCCGCCGACTGCTGCGGTCGAGGCCGGGGGGCACCCGCGTCGTCGTCCACGTGCCGCAGGGCGCGGCCACGCTGCCGATGGAGCTGCGCGCCGGGGTCGCCTACGACGCCGAGCTGCTCGCCGAGGTGGGCCGGCGGATCGGCGGCGACCTCGTCAGGCTCGAGCTCGCGCCCTCCATCGGCTGACCCGCGGTCCTCGCGGGCGGATCCTCCGCCGTCGGCGGCGAGCCGCGCCGGTCACTCCCAGCGGTGATAGGCGGGGTGACCCCGCCCGACGACCACGAAGACCGCCCGACTGGTCGCCGTCGGGCGTCCGCCCGCCTCGACCGTCCCCTCGACCGTCACCCGGTCCGGACCCGCCTCAAGAACCCGGGCCCGCAGCGTCAGCGGGCCGTCCGTCGGCGTCGGCCGCAGGAACCGGATGGCGAGCTCGGCGGTCACCGTCGCCGGGGCCTGGGCGAGGCCGCCCCGCTCGACGAGATGGCGGATCGCGGTCCAGTTGGAGTGGCAGTCGAGGAGCGTCCCGATGATGCCGCCGTTCAGGGCGCCGGCGAACGCCTCGTGCTCCGGCCGCGGCTGCCAGCTCGCGACGACCTCCTCGCCGTCCGGGAAGCTCCGGATGCGCAGGCCCGCTGGGTTCGCCGGACCGCAGCCGAAGCACGTCCCGCGCGGGGCGAACCGTTCCTGGAGCGACGGGCCGTCCATGGCGGGGGAGTGTACGGCGTCCGTCGGCCGTCTCGTGTGGGACGCCGTCCGACCGGCCGACTCAGTCCGGCCGATCCGCCCCGCGGCCGGTCCGTTCCTGGAGCTCGTCGATCCGCTTCGAGGCCTCGGCCTTCGTGAGGTCCGGCGGGACGTCCTCGCCCGCCTCGCGGGCGAGGGTCTCGAGGTACGAGGCCTGCGGTCCGGTCATCGGCTCGTCGCCGGTCACCCAGTCGTCGGGGTCCTTGCGCGGGTCGCGGCCCGCCACGAGGTCGCCCCGCTCGGCCGCCCGGTCGCGTTCGTCCCGCTCGTCCCGCTCTGCCCGCTGCTCGGCCTGATCGCGGGCCTCCCGGTCCGCCTGGCGCTCGAGGTCGTGGTCGCCGGCCATCGTCAGAGCGTCGAGCCCCGGACGGTGCCCGGGGTCGCGTGGCTGAAGCCCGGCTCCTCGTGGACGTCGGCGTCCTGGACGTCGGGATAGACCTCGAAACCCATCGTCGTCCCCTGCGGCGTGCTCCGTTGCGGCCGAGCATGGCCGGGCGGGGCTTGCGGTCATCGGGCGCCGGGGAGCACGCCGGGTTGCAGCCTCGTGGCGGCAGCGGCGTCCGGGGCGGGCCGAGGGCGGCGAGCCGGGGCGCCGGAGGGAACGCGCCCGAGGGGAGGCGCCGCGGTCAGGAGTCCGGTGGCAGGGCCGGACGGTCGGGCGTCCTCCGCGACTGCGCTCGCTCGCCCGCCGTCGCCTCCCGGGCCCGGTCGCTCGGCCCGCCCAGCGCCAGCTCGAGCTGGCCACTCCCGTCCCCGGCCTCCGGCCCGGCCGGGCGCGCCCGCGGTCGGGGGACACGCCGCTCGCGTGTCAGCTGCTCGCCGATCGAGGCCGCCAGTCGTTCGGCGACCGGCCACCAGTCGTAGCTGCCGACGACAGCTGAGGCCGGCACGGTGAGCAGCCGCGGGGCGGGAACGAGGCGCGGGAGGACCTCGTCGAGGATGGCCTCGACCTCGTCGCGGAACGCGTCGTTCGTGCTCCGGATGCCGTCTGCGGCCAGGGCGATGTCGGGTGTCAGGCGGACCACCATCTGGTACGTCTCGGCCCAGCGCGCGAGGAGCGGCTCGACGGCGAAGCGGTCCATCCCGCCGCAGGCGCGGAGGTAGTAGGCGTAGTTGTCCATCACCCCGCGGTCGGTGACCAGGACATCCGCCTTGGGGGCGAGCTCGAGCTCCCGGCCGACCTGCGTGACGAGAACCCACAGCTGCGCCTCACCGGTGGCGGCCTCGTTGATGCCCAGCGGGTTATCGCGGATGACCTCGCGGAGGTACTCGACGGAGTGGCCGGCGCGCTGGATGACGGAGGCGAAGGCGTGGGCCGCGGTCGTCTTGCGGATGCCGTGCGAGCCGACGAAGGCGATCTTGGCGTGGCAGGTCCAGGCGCTCACCCCCCAAGCGTACGCGTCGCGACGGCGGTGGGGCAGGCGACGGGCGGAGGCGCGATGGCGGAGGCGCGACCGGCGGAGGCACGACGGCTCGGGCGCCTGGTCCCCGCGGAGGGAGTCAAAGGTGCACGGCACGAGGTGGACGGGTGTGGCCCAGGGCCCGACGGACTGCGCCGGTGCCAGGCCGCACCGTCATCTGTCCATCCGGACGTTGGACCAATGCCTGTCTCCCGGGCGAGGCAACCGCCTACCGTTCGCTGCGGAGGGTCCCGCGCCCGAGCATCGCCTCCTCCAGCTCGCGCACGAGCGCGCCCCTCCCGCAGACGCTGGGAGCGACTCGATGACCAAGGCTCGGTAGCCAGTGGCTGCCCGTCCGTTCTCCCTGGCACCGGGGGCTATCCCATTGGGGGCGAGACATGCGACGGATCGTCGTCTCTCTTCTCGTGGTCGGCATCATGGCGCTCAGCGCCAGCGCTGTGTCGGCCACTTCTGGAGCGCACTTCTTCTCGGCGACCGGAAGCGTCGCCGATAGCGGGGCGCTGGTCGTCACCTTCGATGAGGCCGGTGTCGGGCAGCAGCAGGTGAACTACGTCCTGACTGCCGACTCGACAGCGACCTACGCCTGCCTCAACGGTGGCGGCAACCATCCCAAGGCGGCCAACAAGGCCACGTTCGCCGGTCCGGTCAGCTCGCCGACGACCGGCTTCACGCCCAACAACGGCCGGGTGACGGGCAGCCTGTCGGCCGGCCCGATCTCGGCGGGCGGCTTCTCCTGCCCGTCGGGCCAGACCCTGGTGCTGGCCCGCGTCTCCTACACCAACATCGTCCTGACCGACATCACGAACAACGTCAGCGCGAACGTCGCCTCGATCTCTCGAACGTTCTTCAACGTGTAGCGGTCACGGCTCGGGCGCCCCGTGCCTGACGTCCGATGGCCGCCATCCGCTCGGTCGTCACGTCAGCACGGGGCGAGCCCTTCGCCGGGCCCCGACGCTCGCCCCACGGCGCTGGGTCGAGGGACGGATGCAGGAGGTGGCGCGGCGAGTCCGGAAGGTTGTCGCCCCTCGCACGCGCTGACCGTCCACAGCACGGGCAGGTCGCGCGCGGCGCAGGCAGGGGAGCGGCCCGTTACACGCTGGGGTCCTGGTACCGGCGGAGGGAGTCGAACCCACACGGCCTTGCGGCCACCTGATTTTGAGTCAGGCGTGTCTGCCATTCCACCACGCCGGCACGCTGCGACGATACAACCGTCGCCGCGGCTGCATGACGCGCCGGAGTCAGGCAGGATCGGGCGACGGCGGGACCAGCAGCGCCACGCGGTCGGTGCGTCGATCGCCGTAGGCCGTCGGCCGGGTCCGCCATTCGGCCCGAAGCCAGTCGACCGCCGGAGCCTCGGACGGCGGCGGGGCCGGCACGGGCCGGGGCACGATCGCGGTCAGCGGCGCGAGCGGCCCGCAGCCGTCAGCGGACGAGGGTAGGGACCCGAGGGATCCCGACGGCCAGTGCTGGATGGCCCGCCAGCCGGCCTCGAGCGATCAGGCGTCGAGCGATCGGGACTCCGTCTCGGCAGGGTCCTGCTCGACACTGACGCGCCGGGCCGACGAGGCGAGCGCGGAGCGGTATGCCCGCATCACTCGCCGAGCGGCGCCCACCGCCCCGCGTGCGGTGGCGCGGACCCACGGTGCTAGCATCGGGCCGCCTCGGCCCTCGCCGACCGTCAGCGGAGGGGACGACCGTCCCGTGGAGGAAGCTCGACCGGCCTCGCCCAGTCCCGGCACCAGCGCGCCCGGGGAGGACCGAGCGGCGCCGGCGGCGTCGATGGCCGCGAGTGACCACGTCGGCGCCGGCGTTGGGCCCGTCGTCGGCCCGCCCCGCGATGGCGCCTCGGGGGTCGCAGACAGTCCCGCGTCGACCGCCGCCGACGCGGACCGGGCCCGCGACCTGGCGCTCCTCGCCCGGGCCCTCGACGGCGAGCTCGACGCCTTCAACGAGCTCGTGTCGCGCTACCAGGACCACCTGTACGCTCTCGTCGCCCGCCTCGTGCCGGACCGGGACCAGGCGGCGGATGCGGTCCAGGAGGCGTTCTTCAGCGCCTATCGGAACCTTGCGAGCTTCCGCGGCGGCAGCGTCCGGAGCTGGCTGAGCCGGATCGCGATCAACGCGGCGATGGACGCCCAGCGCTATCGCCGGCGACGGCCGGCGGGCCCGTACCCGGAGCTCGAGGACGAAGCCTGGCAGCCGCCGGCGGGCGACGAGGCGGACCCGGAGCGGATCGCCCTCGAGACGGAGCGGGGGCGCGCCCTCGCAGCGGCCCTGGCCGCGGTCACGGACGAGCAGCGGACGGCGATCGTCCTGTACGACGTCGAGGGGTACGACTACGGCGAGATCGCGGCCCTGACCGGCGTCTCCCTGGGGACCGTGAAGTCGCGCATCCATCGCGGTCGGCTCGCCCTGCGGGCGCTCCTCGAGTCGCGCCGGGAACTGTTCCGTGACTGAGTCCGTCAGATGACCGTGCCGCACGCCACCGACCGACCGACCCCCCGCCACGACCGGGCGCTCCATCCCCGCGACCCCTCACAGGACGAGCTGTTGATCGCCCGCCACGTCGCCGACGACGTCGACGCGGCCGAGCGCGCCCTGGCCGAGCGGCTCGTCGCCGGGTGCGCCGGCTGCGCAGCCCTGGCCGCCGACCTGCGGGCCATCAGCTCGGCGACGCGGCGGCTCCCGGCGCCCCGTCGGCCGCGCGACTTCCGGCTGAGCGCCGCCGACGCGGCCGCGCTCCGACCGCTCGGCCGCTCTCCGCTGGCGCGGCTCCGCTCGTGGCTCGCCGGCCCCGGCTTCGCCTTCAGTCGGCCGCTCGCCGGCGGCCTCGTCTCGCTCGGCCTGGTCGGCCTCGTCCTCTCGTCGTCGCTCGGCTCGTCGTCCCTCAGCCAGGGGACGTCGATCCTCAGCACCGTCGGGAACTCGATCGGCGGGCAGGCAGCCGCCCCGGCGGAGCGGGCCGCGGGGAGCGGGGCGTACCGCGAACCGGCGGCGCCCTCGGCCGCCGGGGCCGGCAACGACTCGATGGCCGGCGCGAGCGCAGCGCCCAGCGCCGCGTCGAGCGGCGTCCCGAGCGCCGCGCCGGCTTTCAACGGCGTCCCCACGGCGGGCCCGGCCGCGAGCGGTGCCGGGTCGGGCACGGCCGGCAGTGTCAAGGCGACGGACGAGCCCAAGCTCTCCCCGGGTCAGGCTGCGAGCCAGGGCGCGTCGTCGGGGTTGCCGCCGCTGCCGATCCTCTCGCTCGCCGCCGTCGCCGCGGGCATCGCCCTCCTGCTGCTCCGCTGGGGAGCCGGGCGCAGCGGCGGCTGAGCCGGGCAGGGACGGCCGTTCGGGCGACCCGGCCGGTACACTGGAGCCGACCGGCCAGTCCCTCGCGCCCGCGCCGGCGCCCGCACCGAGGCACGCCCCCATGGACCGCCTGATGCTGCTCGACGGCAACGGGCTCATCTACCGCGGCTACTTCGCCCTGCCGCCGCTCACCACGAGCAAGGGCGAGCTGGTCAACGCGGTCTTCGGCTTCTGCAGCATCCTCCTGCGTGGCTTCCAGGACCTCCGCCCCGACTACGTCGCCGTCTCGTTCGACCTGCCCGGGCCGACCTTCCGCCACGAGCGCTATGCCGAGTACAAGGCCCAGCGCAAGCCGATGCCGGACGACCTCCGGCCGCAGTTCCCCAAGGTCCGCGAGGTCGTCGCCGCCCTCCGCATCCCCGTCTACGAGCTGCCGGGCTACGAGGCGGACGACGTCATCGGCACGCTCACCGTCGAGGCCGAGGGCCGCGGCCTGGACACGACGATCGTCACCGGCGACCTCGACATGCTCCAGCTCGTCACCGACCGCACCCGCCTGATGACCACCCGTTCCGGCGTCGAGAACACGATCGTCTACGACCCCGCCCGGATCGACGAGCGCTTCGGCCTGCGACCGGACCAGATGATCGACTACAAGGCCCTCAAGGGCGACCCGACCGACAACATCCCCGGGGTGCCCGGCGTCGGCGAGAAGACCGCCGCCAAGCTCATCCGCGACTTCGGCGACATGGCGGCCCTCTACGACCGCCTCGACGAGGTGAAGCCCGATCGCCTCCGCGAGCGGCTCGTCGAGGCGAAGGCGCAGGTCCTGGAGAGCCGCGAGCTCGCCCGGATCATCCGGGACCTGCCCGTCTCGATGGATTTCGCGGCGGCGCGCCTGCAGGACTACGACCGCGACGCCGTCGTCCGGCTGTTCCGCGAGTTCGAGTTCCGGACCCTCATCGACCGACTGCCCGCGCTCGAGGGCGAGACGGCCGAGGCGCGGGCCGAGACGCTCGGCGAGGTCCGCGGGACGACGTCGGCGGCCCAGGTCGCGGGTCGGCCGGAGGGCTGGGGGCCCGCCCGGGAGGGCGGGACGGAGGCGCGCCCGCGCCGCTCGCTGGTCGGCGACGGCGGCGGGCTCCAGCTCTCGCTCGACTTCGACGCGGCCGCTCCGGCAGCAGCGTCCTCGGCTGAGCACCGGGCGCGACCCGCGGTCGCTGCGGGCGAGCGGGCCGACCTCCGGGCCGCGCTCAGGGCGGCCATCGCGGATCCCGGCCTCGTCGAGGTCGTGGCTGCGGACGAGCTCGAGGCACTCGAACCGTGGCTCGCGGCCCAGCCCGAGATCGGCGTGGCCCGCGTCGCCGACGATCTGCGGCCGCTGCGCGGCACCTCGCAGGCGCTCGCCCTGGCCGGGGTCGACGGGCGGGTCGTCGCGGTGGGGAGCGAGCCCATCGCCGCCGAGCTCCGCCGCCGCCTCGCCCGGGCCGGTGTCCCGCTCGTCGGTCACGAGGTGAAGCCGCTGCTCGTGGAGCGGCTGGCGGACGAGGCCGGCCAGGCCGGGGCGGCCGCCGCCACCGCGGACGGGACGGCGCCGCCCTTCGCGGTCGCCTTCGACACCCAGGTCGCGGCGTACCTCCTCAACGCCTCGCTGCGCAGCCAGGCCATCGCCGACGTCGTCCACGAGCGGCTCGACCTCGACCTGCCGCCCGCCGCCGTCGCCCTGCCGCCGGCCGTCCGGGCCGGCCTCGAGGCGCTCGGGGCGCTGGCCGTCCGGCGGCCCCTCGCGGACGCCCTCGAGGCCGAGGGCCTGGCCCGCCTCTTCGGGGAGGTCGAGCTCCCGCTCATCCCCGTCCTCGCCCGGATGGAGGCGACCGGCGTCGCCATCGACCGCGAGGCCCTGGCCGCGCTCGACGTCGAGTTCGGGGCCGAGATGGCTCGCCTGGAGGCCGGCATCGTCGAGGACGTGGGCCATCGCTTCGACCTCGGCAGCCCCAAGCAGCTCCAGCAGGTCCTCTTCTTCGAGCTCGGCCTGCCGAAGGGCCGCAAGACCAAGACCGGCTACTCGACCGACGCGTCGGTCCTGGAGGAGCTCCGGCCGGCCCATCCGATGGTCGACAAGCTCCTCGAGTGGCGCCTCTACAGCAAGCTCCGCAGCACCTACATCGAGGCCCTGCCGGCGCTCGTCTCGGCACGGGACGGCCGGCTCCACACGACCTTCCACCAGGCCGTGGCGGCCACCGGCCGCCTCAGCTCGTCGGACCCGAACCTCCAGAACATCCCGATCCGTTCGGACCTGGGCCGGCGCATCCGGCGCGCCTTCGTCGCGGGCGACCCCGGGCTCGTCCTCATCGCCGCGGACTACTCGCAGATCGAGCTGCGCATCCTGGCCCACGTCTCGGGCGACGAACACCTCCGGCAGGCGTTCGCCCGGGGCGACGACATCCACCGCGCCACGGCCGCGCGGGTCCTCCACAAGGCACCAGAGGAGGTCACGGCCGACGAGCGCTCGATGGCCAAGATGGTCAACTTCGGCATCGCCTACGGGATGAGCGACTTCGGCCTCTCCAGCCGGGCCGGCATCAGCCGGGCCGAGGCCAAGGAGTTCATCGACACCTACTTCGCGACGTACTCGGGCATCAGCTACTACATGCTCCACATCCGCGAGCTCGCCCGCCAGCAGGGCTTCGTCACGACCCTGCTCGGCCGGCGCCGCTTCATCCCCGAGCTGCAGGCCCGCAACCCGTCGCTGCGGGGGGCGGGGGAGCGGATGGCCATCAACATGCCGATCCAGGGGACGGCGGCCGACATCATCAAGATCGCCATGCTCCGCCTCGCCGAGCGGCTGGCGCCCGGCGGCTTCCGTGCCCGCCTGCTCCTCCAGGTCCACGACGAGCTGGTGCTGGAGGCGCCGCGGGACGAGGTCGAGGCGCTCGCCCCGGTCCTCCGGGAGACCATGGAGACCGCGCTGCCGCTCGACGTCCCGCTGACGGTGGACGTCAAGGTCGGCGACGACTGGGAGTCGATGCGGCCACTGACCCGCCGCGACGCCGCGCTCGCCGAGGCGGACGAGGCGCCGGCAGAGGTCGTCGGGGCCTGAGGGGCCGATGCCGGAGCTGCCCGAGGTCGAGACCGTCGCCCGCGACCTGCGCGGGCTCGTGGTCGGGGCGACGATCGCCGACGCCCGCTGCGACTGGCCGCGCCTGCTTCGCACCCACGACCCGGCCGCCTTCGCCGCAGCGATCGCTGGCCGGACGGTGCTCGGCGTCGGCCGCCGCGCCAAGCAGCTCCTCGTCGCGCTCTCCGGCGACGCCGTGCTGACGGTCCACCTCAAGATGACGGGCCAGCTGTTCGTCGTGCCGGCCAGCGCGCCCGCGGACCGCCACGTCCACCTGGTCCTCGCCTTCGAGGACGGCCGCGAGCTGCGCTTCCGCGACATCCGCAAGTTCGGGCGGGTCGGCCTCTACCCGGCGGACCCCGCGACCGGCGAGCCGCTCCTCGAGGCGGGCGGCGCCGGGGTGTTCGCCGGGCACGGCCCCGAGCCACTGGCCGACGCGTTCACCGTGCGCGCCTTCCGGGAGCGCCTGCGCGCCCGCCGTGGTCGCCTCAAGCCGCTCCTCCTCGACCAGGCGTTCCTGGCGGGGGTCGGCAACATCTACGCCGACGAGGCGCTCTGGCGGGCCCGCCTCCACCCCTTGCGCTCGGCGGCCTCGCTCCGCCGGCCCGACGGGGCCCGCCTGTACGAGGCGCTGCGCGGCGTGCTCGCCGAGGCGGTGGAGCGACGCGGCTCCTCGATCGACGACTACACGGCGCCCGAGGGCGACGGCTCGATGCAGGAGCGCCTGCAGGTGTACCAGCGCGCGGGCGAAGCGTGCCCGCGCTGCGGTCGGCCGATCCGGCGGATCGTCGTCGGCGGCCGCGCGACGCACTTCTGCTCGTGGTGCCAGCGCCTGCCGGCCGCGGATCGGGCGGCCGCGGCTGCGCTGCTCCGTGGTGCCGTCCCCCGGCGCCGCGATGGGCGTGGCCGCGGGCCGCGATGGACGGAGCTCGCCGGGGCCGGGGCGCTCGGGCGGACCGCGCCGGAGGAGCGGGCGGCGGCGGAACGCGCCCGACGCCAGGAGGCTACCCGCCGCGCGGCCGCGACGCGCCGGGCGAGGGCACGGGCGGGTTGGTCCCCGAGCGCGCCGTCCGTCGACCGCACCGCCGAGGTGCGCTGAGCCGTGTCGCTCGTCCGCCTGTCGGGTGTCGTCCGCGAGATCGGCACGCTCGTCATCCTCGACCACGTCGACGCCGCCGTCGCGCTCGGTGACCGCGTCGGCCTCGTCGGCCCCAACGGCGCGGGCAAGACGACGCTCCTGCGGATCGTCGCCGGGCTCGACGAGGCGGACGTCGGCGTGGTCCAGCGGAAGCGCGGCCTGACGATCGGCCTGCTGAGCCAGGAGACCCACCTCGACGCGACGTTCACCGCGGCGCCCGACCTGCGGCGCGCCGTCCGGGCCGGGGCCGCGGAGCTGGAGCGCCTCGAGACGGAGCTGGCCGAGCTCGAGGCCGCGGGCCGGGTGACCGAGCCCCGCTACGGCGAGCTCCAGCACCGCTTCGACGTCCTCGACGGCTACACCCTCGACCTGCGCGTGGAGGCCGCCCTGTCCGGCCTCGGCTTCGAGCGCGACCAGTGGGATCGTCCGCCGAGCGGCCTGTCGGGCGGCGAGCAGACGCGGGCCGCTCTCGGCCGCCTCGTCATCGCCGCGCCGGACCTGCTCCTCCTCGACGAGCCGACGAACCACCTCGACCTGAACGCCCTCGAGTGGCTGGAGGAGGTGCTCCGCCGGCGGGCCGGCGCGTTCGTCGTCGCCTCGCACGACCGGGCCTTCCTCGACGCGACCGTGGGCCGGATCTGGGAGCTGCGCGACCGGCGCCTGACGGTCTTCCGGGGCGACTACAGCGCGTACCACCGCCAGCGCGAGGAACGGGATGCGCTCGCGGCCAAGGAGGCCGAGACGACCGCCGACCGGATCGCCCGCGAGCGGGCGCTCGTCCAGCGCTACCGGAGCCACCGCGACTACGCCAAGATGCACGAGCACGAGCGGCGGCTGGCGGCCCTCCAGCCGGTCGCGGCGCCCCGCCAGGCCCGCCGTCTCCGCCTGCCCGGTCGGGCCGTGAGTGGCGGCGAGGCGGTCCGCTCGGCCGACCTCGTCGTGCGGGCCGACGGGCTCGTCGTCGGCTACGCGCCGCGCCTGGAAGCACCGGACGCGACGGTCGGGTCGACCGGCGCATCGGCCGGGAACGGGCTGTCCGACGGTCCCGGCGCCTCGGCCGAGCCAGTCGTCGTGGCCCGGGCCCCGTTCCTCGAGCTGCGGCGGGGCGAGCGGGTCGGCATCGTCGGCCCGAACGGGGTGGGCAAGACGACCCTGCTGCGGACGATCGCCGGGGAGCTGCCGCCGCTGGACGGCTCGCTCCTCCTGGGCAGCAAGGTCCAGCTCGGCTACCTCGCCCAGCTGCGCCGTGCCGCGCTGCCGGGGACGACCGTCCTGGAGGCCATCCTGGACACGCTGCCGCTCACGTCGGGCGAGGCCCGCTCGCACCTCGCCCGCTTCCTGTTCCGCGGCGACGACGTGGACAAGGAAGTGCGCAGCCTGTCCGGCGGCGAGCGCTCGCGGCTCGAGCTCGCCCTGCTGGGGCTGCTGCCGTCGAACCTGCTCCTCCTCGACGAGCCGACCAACCACCTCGACATCCCCGCCCGCGAGGCGATCGAGGCGTTCCTGCGGGAGACCGGGGCGAGCCTGCTCGTGGTGAGCCACGACCGGCGGCTGCTCGAGACGATCTGCGAGTCGTTGTGGGTCGTCGACGGCGGGCTCGTCGCGCCGTTCGAGGGCGGCTATCGCGAGTGGCGGGTGGCGGTCGCCGACGGCTGGGCGGTCACGGCCGCCGTCGGCGCCCAGGCGCACCGCCTGCGGCCGTCGGAGGGTGCGCTCGCGGCGACGCGGCGGCAGGGGCTGCGGGCCGGCGACGGCACCGTCCCGACGACCGCCCGGCACGACGGGACACGTTCGTCGGGCACGTCGTCGCCAGCCCCTGGCAGCGGGCCCCGGCGGCGTCCGGAGAAGCTGTCCAAGGACGCGTATCGTCGGCGCAAGACGGTCGTCGAGGCCGACCTGACCCGGCTCGGGCTGCGCAAGAGCCACCTCGAGCTGGCCCTGGCCGACCCGGCGGTCGGGGCGAACTTCGTCGAGCTGCGCCGCATCACGAGCGAGCTCGCCGACGTCGAGCAGGCGCTCGCGGCAGCCGAGGAGGCCTGGCTGGAGCTCGAGGAGGCCGCGCCGTGACCGGGGCATCGACGAAGCCGGGAGCGGCCCGGGGGGTCCGCATCGGGCTGACGGGCCCGATCGGCTGCGGCAAGACGACGGTGGCCGGCTGGCTCGCCGCCCGCGGCGCGACGGTCGTCGACGCGGACGCCCTGACGCGGCTCGCGACGGCGCCCGGGGAGCCTGCCCTCGATGCGGTCATCGCCCGCTTCGGCGAGGCCTACCGCCGGGCCGATGGCTCGCTCGACCGTCCGGCGCTCGGCCGGCTCGTCTTCGCCGATCCGGTCGCCCTGCGGGACCTGGAGGCGATCGTCCACCCCGCCGTCCGCCGCCTCATCGTCGAGGCCGTCGAGCGGGCCGAGGCTGCCGGCGCACCGGCGGTGGTTCTCGAGGCGATCAAGCTCGTCGAGTCCGGCCTCGCCGCGCAGTGCGACGAGGTCTGGCTCGTCCGCTGCGAGCCGGCCGTCCAGCGGGCCCGGCTGCTGGCGAAGGGCTGGACGGCGGCCGATGCCGACCAGCGGATCGCCGCGCAGGGCGACCTGGCCGCCCGGCTGCGGGCGGCGGCGACGCGGCTGATCGGGACCGACGGCCAGCCCGGCGAGGTCGAGGCCGCGGTCGCCGACGCCTATGCGGCCGTGCTGCGCGCCCGGGTCGGCAGGGAGACCGGGCCGGGGTAGCGGCCGAGCCGATGCCGAGCCGCGCTGGGACCTGTCGAGGGTCCGCCGGCCCGGGGCAGGGCCGGGCCGGCGGACCGGGAGGCGCGCCGGGTCAGCGGCGCGGAGATGGAGGCGGAGGCGACGGCGGCCGACGGTCCTCGGCGCCGCTCATCAGCGCGGGTAGACCTGCGGGATCGGCAGCCCGTACTGCTCGATGATCTTGTTCGTCGTCTCGCCGAGCTTCGAGGTGTCGACCGTCCGGGTGTCGCCGTCGGGGCGAAGGGCCAGGCTGAACGACGCGGTCCCGCTGGCCTGGAGGTGGGCGATCTCCTCGGCCGTCGCCTCGTCGACCCGGATGATGTAGAAGGTGCCGGCCTTCGCCAGGACCGGGACGTCCTGGTAGGTCACCTTCGTCGACTTGTCGGTGTAGACCGTGCCCGAGTCGAGGAGCTTCTGCGGCACGTTGACGGTCACCGTCACGAAGACGTCCACGTTCTCGCCCGGCTGGACCTGCCCGCCGACCGCCCGGTCGTCGGGGATGTTGAGCGAGATCGCCCGCAGCGCCGGGGAGTCGGGCGCGATCGTCTGGCCGGGCCCCAGGATCGAGAACTGGCCGCCGGCCGTCGTCGAGGCCAGCAGGTTCGGTGACACGACCTGGCCCTGGAGGATGTTGATCCCCGAGACCCGGCCGACGGCCTGGTCGACGCTCGTGAATGCGCCGGCGTTCGAGTCGTCCGCCACGACCTGCCGCGTCGTGAGGTCGGCCGCCTCGATCGTCTTGCGCGCGGCGATCGCTCGCGCGGCGACGACCACGGTCGCCTTCGGGCCGCCGCCCTGGCCAGCCTGGCTCTGGGCCTGGGTGATCAGGTAGAAGGCCGCCCCGCCCGCGGCCAGGGCGAGGACGATGCCGAGGATGATGATGTAGCGTCCCCGCTTGCTGGTGTCCTTGAACTCCATCTCCATGGTGGTCGCCTCCCTGGTCCGGCGACGCGACGGAGCGCCGCCGACGGTGCGGATGCCGTGCCCGCCCGGCGCGTCCTGGGCACGGGACCCGCGGCCTGACCGCCGCGGGTCCCGGGATCGGGTCGAGGAGAGGTGGCTCGATCGCGCCTCACCAGGGCCGCAGTCGCGGCGTGAGCGCGGAGCGGAGCGCGGGATCGGTCGCGGTCGGCTTCACCGCGCTGACGAGCTGCCCGTACACCGTGTTCGGGTCGCTCATCGAGGTGATCTGGTAGACCCCGAAGCCGATGATGTCGACGTACTTGGAGTCGTCCGCGGTCGCGCTCGCGAGGACCTTGCCGACTGCCTCGTGGGCGACCGGCTGGCCGGCGGCATTCGTGCCCGTCGCGGAGACCACGAACGGGTAGGTCGCTTGGGCGCCGAGCGCGGTCGTGTTGATCGTCAGGGTCACGCTGCCGCTGTACGAGCCGTGGCTGCCCGAGGTCATCGCCACCGTCGCGCTCGTCTGGCCCTGGACGCCGTCGAACCAGTAGCTGCCCGCGGCCAGCGCGGCGTAGGCCGCGCCCGAGCCGTCCAGGGTCACGTTGAGCGGGGCCGGGAAGTTGCCGGACGCCGCGGTCGTGAAGGTGAGCGTGTAGGTCAGCTGGTCGCCCCAGTTCGTCGGCGCCTGGTCCGGGCTGAGCGAGATCGCGAAGTCCTGGCTGACGTTGCCGACGTTGACGGCCACCGGCTGGTGGTGCGCGGTGAGGTACGGGCTGCCGGCCTGGCCCTCGATCCAGAACGTCGCGATCTGGGCGGGCGTGCCCGCCGCGGCGGCGGCGTTGGTCATCGTGACGGTGGTCCCGGAGCCCTGGCTCGGCGTCACCGGGTTGGGGCTGTAGCCGAGGCTGAGCCAGGCCGGGGCCCCGACGGTGGAGAGCGCCACGGTCCCCGTGAACGCCTGGTTACGGCTCACCTTGAACGTGCCGCCGCTCTTCGGCGCCGCCCCGGCCGTCAGGCTCACCGGCGACGGCGGGTTGAGCGTGAAGTCGGGGATCGTCATGACCGTGCCGTCGTAGAGCGCACAGAGGATGCGGTCGCCGACGTGGTACTTCGACTCGAGGTCGCTCACGACGATGCCGGCCGAGGTGCCATCCATGATCCCGACCTGGTCATTGGGATCGGGGGGCGCCGTGATCGGCGGGAAGTCCGGGCCGGGGTACCCGAGCGGGTTCGTCACCCAGCCCGATTCCATGTTCTTGAGGGCGTTCGGCTGCGTCCCGGAGGTGACGTTGTTGTAGTAGACCCGCGAGAACTGGTCCTCGTAGTTGCGGATGTCCAGGGCGACGAAGCCGCGGAACGAGGAGTTGTTGGCGGCCGTCGCCGCCTGTCCGACGAGCGGGACCGTCGGGCCGGGGGAGGTCGCCGAGGCGGGCGTGCGGACGTCGTAGCCGAGCGGGTTCGTCCCGTCGACCTGGCCGGTGCACGAGGTCGCCTGGCTGGCCGCGAGGTCGGTGAAGGCGCTCGGGTCGGGCGGTTCGGGGCAGGGGTTCGGCGGCGCCGGGTCGGGGCCGGGGGCGCCGTAGTAGCGGCGGACGGCGATCGGCATCAGGTCGCCGCTGAAGCCGACATGGGCCGTCGCGGAGACGGTGCCGGTGGTGATGCCGACGACGCGGCCGAACGTGAACGAGACCGGGCCGGAGAGGGCCACCCGCACGTCGGAGACGGAGTCCAGGGCGGCCGAATCGGGCAGGGGAGTGCCCGAGGAGTCGGTCAGGACGATGCCGTCGGCGAGGTTCGGGCCGTACGTGGCGCCGTTGAAGACCGGCGGGTCGGCGGCCGCAAAGGAGGGCGCACCGACGGGGCTCCCGGCGAGGTCGACCGCGAGCACGGTGCGGGCGGCCTGGCGGGCGGTCCCGACGGTCGCGGTCGACTGGTTGACCACGACGTTCGCCGCGGCGAGGGCAGCTGCGTCGGCGGCGTTCTGGACGAAGCGGCGCTGGGTCATGAAGCGCCCGGCGTCGATGGCCACGGCGGCCATCCCCAGCAGGACGACGAGCGACAGGGCGACGAGGACGAGGGCCTGACCGCGCTCCCGGGCCCGCCCGACCGCCCCGGCGGCGCTCCGTCCGGTCTCGCGCCCGGTCTTGCGCCCGGGGCCCGACGCGGGCTCGGCCGTCGCGCTCAATTGATCACCATCGTGACCGTCGACCGCTGGGCCAGCCTGCCGTTCGCGTCCTTCGGCAGCAGGTTGGCGATCATCGGGATGAGCAGGTCCTGGTGGTAGACCAGGCTCACCGTGACCTGCTCGCCGGTCCGCGCGTCGCTGTCGGTGACCGAGCCCTGGGTGTAGCTGACGGTGATGTCGCCGTTCGTGTAGGTCAGGTTCGGCGCCGTCCCGCTGGAGGTCCACGTCCCGCCGTTCGTGAGCTGGGGCGCGCTCGTCGAGAGGATGCCCATCGAGCTCTTCAGGGCGCTCAGCGCCGCGTTCGCCCGGGCGATGTCGTTCTGGCTCTTGCCGCCGATGCTCTGGTCATAGACGTAGATCGTCGCCGTCCGCGCGCCCTCCCGGGCCGCGTTCGTGATCGTGACCTGGGCGTTGAAGACGAGGCCCATCTGGATGATCCCGAGGAGGACCAGCAGCAGCGGCAACAGGACGAGCGCGAATTCGGCGAGCGCCTGCCCGCGCCTGGCGCGGCTGCCGCGACCAGCGTCGGGGCCGCACCCACGACGTGCCGAACCGCGCCCCGACCCGCCGACCATCCCCATCGAGTTGCGCGCTGACCTCCCACGACGCATGGGTCTACGCGGGGAGTGTCGGCCGCGCCTTCGGGACCGAGAATGACCCGTTGGTCCCGTCGCCCGCCGCCGTTCGGGCAAAGCGGTCGCCGCGCGACCGCCTCGTCACCCCACCGGCAGGCGCCTGCGTGATGCCCAGGTACGCATCACCCGCGGGGAGCTGCCCTCCGAGCGCGGCCGGTGATGCGTCGATACGCATCACGCCCCCGAGTCCTGATGCGCCGATCCGCATCACGCCCGCGACTACGAGGCGCGGAGGCCGAGCGGGCGCGGCGCGCGTCGCTGGCGGATCGACGGGCGCCGGTATCATCGGACCGACCCCTCGCCCAGACCGCGGTCCCGTCCCGATCCGGCCGCGGCGGGCAGCGACGGAGACCGCCCTGATGCCCGACTTCCATCTCGTCGCCGACTTCCAGCCGACGGGCGACCAGCCGGCGGCGATCGACGGCCTGGTCGACGGCCTCCAGCGCGGCCTCCGCCACCAGGTCCTGCTCGGAGCGACGGGCACCGGCAAGACCTTCACCGTTGCCCAGGCGATCGCCCGGCAGAACCGGCCGACGCTCGTTCTGGCCCACAACAAGACCCTGGCGGCCCAGCTCTACTCCGAGTTTCGCGAGTTCTTTCCCGAGAACGCCGTCGAGTACTTCGTCTCGTACTTCGACTACTACCAGCCCGAGGCGTACCTGCCACGCAGCGACACGTACATCGAGAAGGACTCGAACCGGAACGAGGAGATCGACAAGCTGCGCCACGCCGCGACGAAGGCGCTCTTCGAGCGGCGGGACGTGATCATCGTCGCCAGCGTGAGCTGCATCTACGGCCTCGGCGCGCCGGTCGACTACGGGGCGACCGTCCTGCGCCTCCGCGTCGGCGGCCAGTACCGCCGCGACGCCGTCCTCCGCCAGCTGGTCGACCTCCAGTACCAGCGCAACGACCAGGCCCTCACGCGCTCCCGGTTCCGCGTCCGCGGCGACACCCTCGAGCTCGTGCCCGCCTCGGAGGACCGCCTCCTGCGGGTCGAGTTCTTCGGCGACGAGGTCGAGCGCATCACCGAGCTCGACGGCTTGACCGGCGAGCTGCTGGCCGAGCGCAAGGACCTGAACGTGTACCCGGCGACGCACTTCGTGACGCCGGCTGACAAGCTCAAGGCCGCCATCGTCGACATCGAGGCCGAGATGGAGGAGCGCTGCGGCCAGCTGGAGGCCGAGGGCCGCGTCCTCGAGGCCGCGCGGCTCCGGCAGCGAACGACCTTCGACCTGGAGATGATGCGCGAGCTCGGCTTCTGCTCAGGCATCGAGAACTACTCGCGCCACCTCGCCCGGCGCGAGGCGGGCTCGCGGCCGTGGACCCTGCTCGACTACTTCCCGCCCGACTGGCTGCTCGTCGTCGACGAGAGCCACATGACGATCCCCCAGGTCGTGGGCATGTACAAGAACGACCGGACCCGCAAGGAGATCCTGGTCGACTTCGGCTTCCGCCTGCCGTCGGCGCTCGACAACCGGCCGCTGACCTTCGAGGAGTTCGAGGCCACCGTCCACCAGGCCATCTACCTGTCGGCGACGCCAGGCCCGTACGAGCTCGAGCGGAGCGAGCGGGTGGTCGAGCAGCTCATCCGGCCGACGGGCATCGTCGATCCGGCGATCGACGTCCGGCCGACCGAGGGCCAGATCGACGACCTGCTCGACGAGATCCGGGCCCGGGTCGAGCGCGGCGAGCGGAGCCTGGTGACGACGCTCACCAAGAAGATGGCCGAGGACCTCGCCGACTACCTGCGCGAGCTCGGGGTCAAGGTCCAGTACCTCCACTCCGAGGTCGACACGCTCGAACGGGTGGCGATCCTGCGCGACCTCCGGCTCGGCGTCTACGACGTCGTCGTCGGCATCAACCTCCTGCGGGAGGGGATCGACCTGCCCGAGGTGACGCTGGTCGCCATCCTCGACGCGGACAAGGAGGGCTTCCTGCGGAGCGCCTGGTCGCTCATCCAGATGATCGGCCGGGCCGCCCGCAACATCGGCGGGTCGGTCGTCATGTACGCCGACACGGTCACCGAGTCGATGCGGGCCGCGATCGACGAGACGAAGCGACGGCGGGAGATCCAGGAGCGCTACAACCGCGAGCACGGCATCGAGCCGGTCACGATCGTCAAGGGCATCCGCGACATCAACGACCGGCTGCGGACGGTGGCCGAGGCGTCGGCGACGTACGGCGGGGGAGGGGGCGGCCGGAACCTGGCCGAGCTCGACACGGCCCAGGTCGAGCAGCTCGTGGCCCAGCTTGAGGCCGAGATGCGCTCGGCGGCGCGGCAGCTGGAGTTCGAGCGCGCGGCCGCGCTGCGGGACGAGATCCAGCAGATCCGGCTGCGGGTCCTGGAGCAGGACGCGTCGGTGGCCGTGGTGAGGGCCGCCGAACGGGCCGCCCGGGGAGCGGCTGCGGCGGCAGCGGCAGCGGCCGCGCCGCCGTCGCCGGCATCGTCGCCGACGCCGCGTCGCAGCGGACGCGGCCGCGGCGCGGAGCGCGGCACTCCGTCAGTCGGGGCTGGGCTCGAGGTCACCACCGTTACCGTGCTCCCCACTGGCGAGGACCCCGCCGAGGCGCTCGACGCCGAGCTGCCGCCGGAGGAGGCGGCCGCCCTCGCCACGGCCGCGACGGCCTCGGATTGGCTGCCCGGCATCCGCGACGAGCACGACGACGAGGCGGGCTGGCAGGCCCGCTGGCTCGAGCGCCCGACGTGGGACAGGACCACGACGCCGAACGTCATCCGGCGGACGGGCCAGCGCCCCGGCCTCCGGCCCGGTCGGCGGCGCCGCGGCTGAGGGCCTGGCGTCGGCGTCAGCGGCGGCGGCCGGGCGCGACGTGGTGGCTCGAGTCCGTCTCGGGGCGGCGCGGCTCGGTCCGGGAGCTGACCGCCATCGTCGAGGCCGGGACCCCAGCCCGGTCCCGGCCTCTCGTCCGCGCCTGACGTCGGGAGGGGCGGCGGCACAGGGGCGGGTCTCCGCGCGTCCCAGCGGCGGCGGAACCACCACTGCCGGAGGGGGAGCATGCATCGCCCGATCCCGCTCGGGAGGCTCGACAGCCTCGCGGTCGGTGCACTCGCGGCCGTCGCGCTCGCGGGATGCTCGGTCCTCGGCGTCGCATCGGGCGCGCCGGCGACTGCCACGCCGCGGGCGACCGCCGCGCCCGCCGCCGCGCTGGCCGCGGACACGCCCTTCGTCCCGGCCTCGATCGCGTTCTGGGACGCGGCGAACGGGATCGCGGTGGGCACCGCGGCCGCCGGCGGCGAGATCGGCACGGGCAGAGCGACGGGCGCGGTCGCCGTCACGGCGGACGCGGGGAAGAGCTGGCGCCTCGCCCGCCTCGGGTCCGGACCGCTCGCCAGCGTCACGGTCGCGGGTGCCGCATCGGCCTGGGCGACGGGCACCTGTCCCGCCGCGGGCGCCTGCGCTGCCGACCTCTACCGCACCGACGATCGCGGCCGCTCCTGGACGCGCCTCCCCGGTGTCGGCCTCGTCGACATGGCGTTCGGCGACGACCGGTCGGGTTGGGCGCTGCCGGTCGGCGCGCGGACGCCGGGCCTGCCGACGTTCCTCGCTCGGACGTCCGACGGGGGCGCGAGCTGGGGCTCCGGCCCGGCGCCCTGCACCGCGGTCCACCTCGAGCCGCAGGCGGTCTCCTTCGTCGCCGCGACGCGCGGCCTCGTCGTCTGCGTCGGCGACCCGACGAAGGACGGCCAGGCGAAGGCGGTGACGGCCACCACGGATGGCGGCGCGACGTGGGCGACGGTCGCCGCGGTCGGGATCGCGGCGGCCGTCGACGCGAGCCCGGCCCCGAAGGCCGGCGCGGGGCAAGGGAGCGGCGGGCTGCCGCTGCACGGGCTCGTCCGCGACGTGGCGGCGGTTCCCGGCGGCCCGGTCTGGCTCGTGACGTCGACGCCGGCCGTGCTCGCCAGCGACGACGGCGGGCGGACGTGGACGCCGATCCCCGTGCCCGCGCCGCCGCTGTCTGCCTGGCCGCTCGGCCACGGCGCCGGCTTCATCCTGGTGCACGACGCGAAGGCGGGCACGCTCGTGCTTCTGGGGACGGCGGACGGCGGGAAGACGTGGCCCGCCGCGACGACCTGGCCGGCGGCGATCCCCGCCCCGTCCTGAGCCGCCGGTCCGCCGTACCACCGCCGGGCGCGGTGGCCCGTCCCGGCGCGCTAGCATGCGGCCGTGCGCGTCCCGCCTCCGCCCGCTCCGATCCGCGTCTGGCTCGAGCCCGGCTACGACGGCGGCCAGGTCGCGGCCTGGATGCTCGACCTCCCCGGCTGCTTCGTCGCCGGCCCGGACCGCGCGACCGCGCTCGCCCGCGTGCCCTCGGCCGTCGGCGCGTTCGCCGACTGGCTCGCCGAGCACGGGGAGGCGGTGGCGGTGCCGGCCACCGACGAGCGGGTGGTCGTCGAGGTGGTCGCGACCGAGGTCCTCGAGGGCGGCTACCACCGGATGGCGATCTTCGAGGCCGACCGCCACGCCGTCGACCCTGCCGAGGTCGAGGCCGTCGCCCGTCGGCTCGCCTTCGCCCGCGCGGACCTGGTCGACCTCCTCGCCCGGGTGGCAGCGCGCGAGTCCGCGGCCGGCCCGTTGCCTGGGGGGCGAGACGCGGCGGCGATGCTGCGCCACGTCGCCGGCGTGGAGGCCTGGCTCGCCGGGCGCCTCGATAGTGCGCGCTACGAGGGGCCGCTGGAGGGCGAGCCCGGGCCCGTCCTCGCCGGGGTCGAGGCCTGGGCCGTCGAGCACATCCGCGAGGACCTCCGCCGCGAGCCGGCAACCGGCGACGGTCCGCCCCGCGAGGTGACGGACGGCAAGGGCGAGCACTGGACCCTCGCCAAGGTCCTCCGCCGCCTCGTCTACCACCGCCTCGACCACCTCGGCGACCTGGACCGGCGGCTCGCCCGCGCCGACCGCGCCGCGGACCGCCTCGTTCTGCGCAAGGACGTCCTGGTCGACCCGGTCCGCCTCGCGGAGCTGTTCCGGGCCGTCGGCTGGTACCGCCGCGTCGCCGACCACGGCCGGCTGGCCCGGATGCTCGAGGGCTCGACCGAGATGGTCAGCGCCTGGGACGGAGAGCGGCTCGTCGGCTTCGCGCGGAGCATCAGCGACGACGCCTTCAACGCGTACGTCGGGTCGGTCGCGGTACACCCGCGCTGGCAGGGCACGGGTGTCGGTCAGCGGCTCATCCGCGCCCTGCTCGAGAACAACGACCAGATCCGCTTCGTGCTCACCGCGGTCGAGGGCCTCGAGGGCTTCTACGAGGGGCTCGGCTTCGAGCGCGACCCGCACGCGATGGTCCGCCCGCGGCGGCAGTAGGACGAACCCGCGGACGCGCTGGGCCCGTCGCGCGGGCTCCCGTGTCTGCAGCCCTGCCGGGCTGACCGGCCCTCGAGCGCACGCTGTGGCGCGTCAGCGGAGTCCCGAGTGACGACAGTTCGGATAGGGGACCTCTCCATTCGGGTGGTCACGTCAGAGCCGAAGGGCCCTTGGCCTCCCTCAGCCGCCGTTGACGGTATGCGTCGTCCGAGGGCGGCACGGGCGCGCCAGTTGAGGCGTCCCACCGGAGACGCTGGTTGTCACGGGAGCGCGCAATGAGGAACGATCACCCGCGTGCGCCATCCAACGGCGGGGTCCGCGCGGTCGTGCGACCGGGCGGCCGATGGTCGCCGCCGCTCCTCGTCGCAGCGACTGTGGGGGTGCTGTTCGCCGCGGTCCTGTTGGCGAACGGGCCGCGCCTCGACCGCGTCGTCGGCGCCGCGGTCGGCCCATCGATCTCCGGTAGTCCAACGGCGGCGGCGGTGTCGCCGCCTGTGTCGGCGGCTCCGGAGCCGACGAAGCCTTTCGTTCCGCCGCCGCCGCCGACGACGACGCCGGCCGCCGTTTCGCTCAGGCTGTGCACCGCGTCCGACGTCAGGATCTCGCTCCTCGGCTGGGGCTCGGCCGCGGGCACGCTCTACGCGCTGCTCGGTCTGGACGCCACCGGCACCCCATGCGCCGTGACCGCCGTCCCGGCCGTCGCGCTCGACGACGCCGCCGGGCACAGCCTGGTCGCGCAGCCGTCAGGCCCTCCCGGCCCGGCGGACCTGGCCGCGCTCCAGCCCAGCCTGCGCCTCAGGATCGGATGGGGCTCATGGTGTGGGGCGACGCCCGCCGGACCACTCGTGTACGTCGTCGGCCTCGGCAACGGTCTGATCCTGCGGCAGACGATGCCGCCGGACTTCGTGGCCGCGTGCCAGGGTCCGCCGATGATCTTCACCGATCCGATGTTCGTGCCCTGATCACGATCGCCACGGCCACTCGCGGCAAGCCGCAGGGGGCAGCGGCCGGTGGCTCCGACGTTCCAAATACCACGGGTGCTGGTACTACGGACGCTCGACCGCTTCCGGAGGGGCGCCGCGCGACGCGCCTGCGGTGGGCTTGAGCGCGGACGAGCGTGCGGCGCCGCTCCGAGGTCGCCGCGAGGTCGGGCGAGGCCCCGGATGCGGCGGTAGCACCACTACCGGTGGTGGATGGCACGAACATGCGATGCGGTGGAGGTCGCAGCGGCCAGAACGCCTGTTCCAATCGGCCGCGGCATCGTACAATGACCACCCATGCCCCAGGACCAGCTCGTCGTTCGCGGCGCCCGCGAGCACAACCTCAAGAACGTCTCCGTCGCGATGCCCCGCGACCGGCTCGTCGTCATCACCGGCCTCTCCGGCTCCGGCAAGAGCAGCCTCGCCTTCGACACCATCTACGCCGAGGGCCAGCGCCGCTACGTCGAGAGCCTGTCGGCCTACGCCCGCCAGTTCCTCGGCGAGATGTCGAAGCCGGACGTGGACCAGATCGACGGGCTGAGCCCGGCCATCTCGATCGACCAGAAGGGCGCCAGCCGCAACCCGCGGTCGACCGTCGGGACCGTCACCGAGATCTACGACCACCTTCGGCTGCTGTTCGCGCGCGTCGGCCATCCCCACTGCCCGACCTGTGGCCGCGAGATCGAGCGCCAGAGCGTCCAGCAGATCGTCGACCAGATCTACCGCCTGCCCGAGGGGACCCGCCTCACCGTGCTCGGTCCCGTGATCAAGGACCGCAAGACGGAGGGCACCCGCGAGTTCGAGGCGATCCGCCGCCAGGGCTTCGTCCGCGTCCGCGTCGACGGGGAGCTGCTGGACCTCGGCGAGACGAAGCCGCTCGACAAGTACCGCCGCCACACGATCGACGTCGTCGTAGACCGCTTCATCGTCCGCCACGCCGAGCCGCCCGCGGGCGGCGAGGACTGGCCGCGGGACGAGGCCGGCCGCCCACGGGACCCGGCCACGGGCGAGGCCATCCCGCATCCCGACGCCAGCCGCCTCGCCGACTCCGTCGAGACCGCCCTCCGCCTCGGCGAGGGCGTCATGCTCATCGCCCCCGCCCCGCGCGAGGGCGAATCGCCGGACTTCGAGGAGCGCCGCTTCAGCGAGCGCTACAGCTGCCCCTACGACGGCACGACGCTCGACGAGCTGGAGCCGCGCAGCTTCAGCTTCAACTCGCCCCACGGGGCCTGCCCCGCCTGCACCGGCCTCGGCAGCCGGCTCGAGATCGACCCCGAGCGGCTCATCCCCAACAGGAACCTCTCCCTCGCCGAGGGCGCCCTCGTGCCCTGGTCCCGCATGCCGATGGCCGACTCCTGGTACACCAAGATCCTCGAGGGCGTCTGCCGAGCCCATGGCTGGGACTACGACGCCCCGGTGAAGCGGCTGCCGCCCGAGGCGCTCCAGCACATCCTGTACGCGGAGCGCGGCGAGCAGGTCGTCATCGGCTACCGCCACGAGCGCGGCGAGAACACCTACACGGCGACCTTCGAGGGCCTCGTCCCGAACCTCGAGCGGCGCTACCGCGAGACCGACTCGGACTTCGTCAAGACCGAGCTCGAGAAGTTCATGGTCGCGCGGCCGTGCCCGGTCTGCCACGGCAAGCGGCTCAAGCCGGAGGCGCTCGCCGTGACCGTCGACGGCCGCGACATCTGGCAGGTCTCGACCCTCTCGGTGACCGACGCCCTGACCTGGACCCACGAGCTGCCGGCCCGCCTGACCGAGCGCGAGCGGACGATCGCCCGGCAGGTGCTCAAGGAGATCTCGGCCCGCCTCGGCTTCCTCGTCGACGTCGGCCTCGACTACCTGACGATCGACCGGACGAGCCAGACGCTCTCGGGCGGCGAGGCGCAGCGGATCCGCCTGGCGACCCAGATCGGCTCGAGCCTGATGGGCGTCCTCTACATCCTCGACGAGCCGTCCATCGGCCTGCACCAGCGCGACAACGCCAAGCTCATCGCGACGCTGACGCGGCTGCGCGACCTCGGCAACACCGTCCTCGTGGTCGAGCACGACGAGGAGACGATCCGGACTGCCGACTGGGTGGTCGACATCGGGCCGGGCGCGGGCGAGCACGGCGGCGAGATCGTCGCGGTCGGACCGCTCGAGGACATCCTGGCCGAGCCTCGCTCGATCACCGGCGCGTACCTCCGCGGGGAGCGGTCGATCCCCGTCCCGGCGGCGCGCCGCGAGGGGAGCGGGCTCTCGCTCGTCGTGCGGGGCGCTCGCGAGCACAACCTCAAGGGCATCGACGTCCAGTTCCCGCTCGGCCGGTTCGTCTCGGTCACCGGCGTCTCCGGCTCCGGCAAGAGCACCCTCGTGACGGAGATCCTCTACCGCGCCCTGGCCCGCGAGCTGTCGGGCTCGCGCGAGGCGCCCGGCGCGCACGACGGGCTCGACGGCACCGAGCACGTCGACAAGATCATCGACATCGACCAGAGCCCGATCGGCCGGACGCCCCGCTCCAACCCGGCCACCTACACCGGGCTGTTCGCACCGATCCGGGAGCTGTTCGCTGGCGTGCCCGAGGCACGCGTCCGCGGCTACAAGCCGGGCCGCTTCAGCTTCAACGTGAAGGGCGGCCGCTGCGAGCACTGCAAGGGCGACGGCATCCTCAAGATCGAGATGCAGTTCCTGCCGGACGTCTACGTCCCCTGCGAGGTCTGCAAGGGCAAGCGCTACAACCGCGAGGCGCTGGAGATCCACTACAAGGGCCGGACGATCGCCGACGTGCTGGAGATGACCGTCGAGGAAGCGCTCGAGTTCTTCCAGCCGGTGCCGACGGTGCGGGCGAAGCTCCAGACGCTGTTCGACGTCGGCCTCGGCTACATCCACCTCGGCCAGCCGGCGACGACGCTGTCGGGCGGCGAGGCCCAGCGGGTCAAGCTGGCGACCGAGCTCTCGCGGCGGGCGACGGGGCGGACGCTGTACGTGCTGGACGAGCCGACGACGGGCCTTCACTTCGCCGACGTGGAGAAGCTCCTCCAGGTCCTCCACCGGCTCGTGGACAGCGGCAACACGGTCGTCGTCATCGAGCACAACCTCGACGTCATCAAGACGGCGGACTGGATCGTGGACCTCGGCCCCGAGGGCGGCGAGCGGGGCGGCCGGATCATCGCCGAGGGGACGCCGGAGGCGGTCGCGACCGTCCCGGGCTCAGCGACCGGCGAGTACCTCGCCCGCGTCCTGCGCGGCGAGCCGCTCGTGCCGCTGGCGAACGTGACGTTCGCCGAGGAGCACGGCCGCGCCGGTCTGGGCCGGGGGGCCGAGACGGCCGGGGAGCGGCGGTCGGGTACCCCGGACGATGGTCGAGACGCGCGCGTCGCGGTGCCGATCCAGGCCCCGCGGAAGCGTGCCGCCGCGGTCGCGTCCGGCCGCGGCGAGGAGTAGCCGCGGGGCTTCGACGCGGACCGATGCTCCGAGGGGGCCGACGCTAGACTGCCGCCATGCCCGACGTCGAATACGCCTTCCTGGCCGACGCGGCCGAGGCGGTCCCCGGCCAGAAGTTCAGCATCCTGGGCGGCGGCATCTCGCGCCTCGCCGGGCGCACGTTCCCGCTCCAGCATCCCCACCTGGCGCTCGTCGTCGGGCTGCGCGTCACCGCGGTCGAGCATGACCGCGAGCACGCGCTCCGCTTCGTCCTGCTCGCCCCCGACGGCAACGAGGTGGCGAGTGCCGAGGGCAACGTCGTCGCCCACGGCCAGGGCGACGGGCGCGACAACGTCGTCACCTTCGCCATCGACCTGTGGAACCTCGTCCTGCCGGCGCCCGGCGAGTACAGCCTCCGGGTCCTCGTCGCGGGCTCGGAGCGGAAGCGGCTGCCGCTCGTCGTGACCCCGATCGTCGAGACGCCCCCGCCCCCCGAGCAGCGCTACCTCGCCTGATGGCTGGCTCCGCGGGGGGCGCCGGCGGGCGGCATCGGGGGCCCGGCGAGGCGCCACGCCATGAGCACCCCGTCATCGATGCGGCCGGTCTCGGGGCCGCTCGGCACGCGGATCGACTGCTGGCCGCGGCCCGCGAGCGCGGGCTCACCCGCTGGGAGGCCTACCTCGCCCCGCTGCCCGATCAGCTCCGCGACGCGGGTCTCCGCGACCTGACCGCGGCCGCGCGGCGCGGTCGCGCCGCCTACGGCCCGAAGGACTCGATCCGCGACGCCCTGCCGGCGGCGCTGACCGAGCCGTTCCTGGAGTCGATCGACATCCTCCTCCGGGAGCTCGCCCGACAGTCCGCCCGCCGCGACTGAAGCCCGTCCGTCTTGCGTGCCTGCGCATCACCCCGCCGCATCGGTTTGATGCGACTCCACGCATCACCGTGGAGGCGACGTCACTCCCCTGATGCGTACCTATGCATCAACCCGCGGGGATGGCCGCCGAGGCGCGACCCGGCGGCGCGCGTGGCCGCCGCGGCGCGACGCGGCGGCCCGCGGGCCTCGAGCCGCAGCTCGTCGGCGTCGAATGCCTCGAGGAGGAAGGGCGACGGCGCGGCCGGGTCGTAGACGAGGGTGAGCGAGCGGCGGGCGCGCGTCCAGGCGACGTAGGCGAGGCGCCGCTCCTCCTCCAGCGTGCGAGCCGGGTCCGCGGCGTCCCGCAGCGAGCGGGCGCTCGGGAAGCGGCCCGCGTCGAGGCCGATGACCGCGACGTCGTCGAACTCGAGACCCTTGGTCGCGTGCGCGGTCGCCAGGGTCAGGCGGGCGTCGTCGCGACGGAGCGCGGCGAGGCGCTCGCGGCCGGCGAGGACGGCCGCGCGGAACGACTCGAGGTCGCGGTGGGGGACGGCCCAACCGAGGAGCGCCGCGACGAGCGCGTCGACCGGCAGTCCGTCCGCGTCCGGCGGATCCAGGGCGCCGTCGTCGACCGCCCGCTCGACCTCGACGGCCGGGTCGCGGCCCTCCTCGCGGTGCTCGTGGCAGCCGTGGACTCCGCGCCCGAGGTCGACGTGGACTTCGCCCGCCCGCCCGGGCCTGAGCCGCCCCAGCCGGACGAGCAGCGGGGCGTCGGCGATCGTGTCGCAGGCGTCCAGCAACGCCGGCACCCGCTCGTTCTCGAGCGGCAGCGGCAGCCTCGCCGCGCGGAACGGGATGCCCAGCTCGAGCGCGACCGCGGCGGCGGGGAGCAGCTCGCGATTCGTCCGCGCCAGGATCGCGCGGCTGGAATCGTCCCGCGGCCACGTCGCCACGACGTGGCGGACCCGCTCCGCCTCCTCGGCCGCGTCCGGGGCGAGCACCAGCCGACCCGCCGCCGCCGGCCCCGCCCGGATCCGCTTGGCGAACCGCTCGCGGTTCCCCTCGACGAGCCGCACCGCTCGCTCGACCACGGGCCGGGGGCACCGGTAGTTCGTCTCGAGGTCGACCCGCCGCAGGCCGGGCAGCTCGGCCGCCAGCCCGAGCACGCGCCGGACATCGGCGAGACGCCAGCCGTAGATCGTCTGGTCGTCGTCGCCGACGAGGAAGATGCGGTTCGCCGGGGCGGCCAGCAGCAGGGCCAGGCGGAGCTGCGAGCGGTCGACGTCCTGCGCCTCGTCCACCAGGAGGTGGGACGTCGCCGCCCGCCAGCGGCGGAGGAGGGGAGCGTCGGCCTCGAGTCGGCGCAGCGCCCGGGCGACGAGATCGTCGAAGTCGAGCCCGCCGCGCTCGTCAAGGGCCTGCTCGTAGGCGAGGAACGCCGCGGCGATCGGGCCGGGCGATGGGTCGCGGGCGACGTCGGCGGCCGTCACGCCCAGGTCGAGCTTGAGCCGACTGAAGCCGTCGTCGAGCCGACGCAGCGTCGAGCCCGAGATGTCGGGCGCAAGCTCGCGCAGGACGGCCGTCCGGTCGAGGAGCGGCTCCACGGGCTCGCCCGCGTCGCGCAGGATCTCGCGGCCGAGGGCATGGAACGTCTTGATGCGGACGGCGTCCGGCCCCAGGCCGAGCGGCTCGAGGGCGGCCGCGACACGGACCTGGAGCTCCTCGGCTGCCCGCCGGTTGAAGGTGATCCCGCAGATCGACCCCGGATCGGCGCCGGTCGCGACGAGCCAGGCGACGCGGGCGACGAGGGTCGTCGTCTTGCCCGAGCCCGCCGGCGCGACGCAGAGCACCGGACCGGGCGGCGCCGTCGCCGCCGCGCGCTGGTCGGGCGCCAGCCGGGCGAGTCGGTCGGTGACGGCCGGGGGGAGGCTCATCGCGGCACGATGCCCGGCGCCGCTTACCCGCGGCTGACCGCCGACTCACCCGTCGCTCATCCGTCGCTCACCCGCGAGTCACCCGGGCGAGCAGATCGCGCGTGGACGCCGGCGGTGCCCGCCCGCACCGCCGGGGACCCGATCGATTTGCCCCCGACACGCGGCGAGGAGTAGGGTCGGCCGTGTCCAGCACAGGGGGAGAGGCGTCCCAGGAGGGTTCCAGGGTGCGCAGGCTCCTTGCCGCGCTGTTCGTCGCCGGCTCGCTGCTGGCCGCGTCCGTCAGTCCCGCGGCCGCGATCACCAAGCACTACGAGCAGGACTTCGTCCACACCTACGTCGGGCTCATCGCCTTCTACGATTCCAGCGGCGAGTTCGTCCACCGCTGCACCGGCGAGCTGCTCGCCCCGACCGTCGTCCTGACCGCGGGCCACTGCACGGACGATGGCGCCGGCGGGGTGAACGCCTCGGCCCGGATCTGGTTCCAGCAGGGCGCCGGCACGCACTACGACCGGGCCACCCAGCACGACCCCGTGACCGGCTATCCGGACAGCTGCTCCGGGACCGACGGCGACCAGCTGGGCCTCCTCTGTGCGACAGGCACGAGGATGTACAACTACGGCTTCAACGAGTTCGCCGGCTTCCCGGAGATCCACGACGTCGGCATCGTCATCCTCGACCAACCGATCACCGGGCTCGGCTTCGCCCAGCTCGCAGCGCCGGGGACCATCGACACGCTCCGCAAGGCCCGTGGGACGATGGACACGACGTTCGGCGTCTCCGGCTACGGGATCAGCTTCTCGGCCAAGCAGGGCGCCTACGCGATCTCGTACCGGGAGCGCCTCATGGCCGAGGAGACGCTGGTCACGATGGTCAGCCGCAACACCGACGGCTACACGGTCCAGCTCAACGGCAACGGCGACGACCGGGGCGGCACGTGCAGCGGCGACTCGGGCGGCCCCGTCTTCTACCCGGCCGACTCCAATATCGTCACGGCCGTCACCTCGTGGGGCATGTCGAATGCCGGCTGCCGCGGCGACGGCTGGTACTACCGGACCGACCGGCAGGTCGTGATCGGCTGGATCCTCGAGAAGGCCGGGGCAGCGGCGAGCCAGATCGTCGTGGTCCAGTAGCCGCATCGGCAGTCGGCTGCCGACTCGAGCGGCGACGAAGCCCCGACTCCGGTCGGGGCTTCGTCGCGTCTGCGAACCCGTCGAATCGTGGTGCCGCCGCGCACCGCGTGACGAACGGCCCGGTCAGGGGTGGTCGGGCGACCCTGCGGCGGGTCGTGGCCGGGGCTAAGGTGGACGGCATCAGCGCGAGGCCGCACCGTCGGGACCGCCCCGCCCGTCACGTGCCGGACGTCCCGCCCCGCCGGAGGGATGCGACGCAACGTCGCGGAGGTGCCCATCGTGCGGAGACGCTCACTCCATCCGGTCGCGCTCCTGTCCACGTTCGCGCTCCTGGGGACGCTCGTCTCCGGGATGGCGGCCGCGCCGCCGCCAGCCCGCGCCGCGGGCCCGATCAGCTTCACGATCCTCCACACCAACGACTTCCACGGCCAGCTCGTGCCGTCAGGGAGTGCCCCCGGTCTCGCGCGTGTCGCGGGCGTCGTCAACGGCGTTCGGACGGCGAAGGGGGCCGGCAACGTCCTCCTCGTCGATGCCGGGGACGAGATGCAGGGGAGCCTGCTCTCCAACCTGCAGAAGGGCGCGCCGACGATCGCCGCGTTCAACGCCATGCAGTACGACGTCGCGACGTTCGGCAACCACGAGTTCGACTGGGGCCAGCAGGTCCTCGCTGATCGAGTGGCGCAGTCGACCTTCCCGCACGTGTCGGCGAACATCGTCGCCGGGACGTGTACCGCCGACAACTGGACGTCGCCGTCGTGGACGAAGCCGTACGAGATCAAGACGGTGGCCGGCGTCAAGGTGGCGTTCATCGGCGTCACGACGCAGGAGACGCCGACGATCACGGTCGCGACGGCGACCCAGGGCCTCTGCTTCAAGGACCCGACCGCCTCGATCGAGCACTACTACGCCGAGATGACGGCGAACGCCGACGTGATCGTGGTCCTCAGCCACCTCGGGTACAACGACGGCGGCTACGGCTACGGGATCCCGGTCTACGGCGACCAGACCCTGGCCAAGAACCTCATCACCGACGGGATGCCGGTCTCGCTGATCATCGGCGGCCACAGCCACACGAACCTCGCGACCCCGGGCACCGTTGTCACTGTCACCGGCAAGGCCAGCCAGACGACCATCGGCCAGGCGTACTACAACGGGCGTGCCCTCGGCGAGGCCGACCTCACCTTCGACCCCGCGACCAAGGCTGTGACGGTCGCCTGGCAGAAGATCCCAGTCAACGCCGTCGGCGCGTTGAGCGCGGCAGCCGGGGCAGCAGACACCTCGATCTCGGTCGCCGAAGCGACCACGCCGCCGACGACCCCGTTCGATATCACCGTCGATGACGAGACGATGACCGTCACAGCGCGAACGGGCCCCACGGGCGGCCCGTTCACGTACCAGGTGACCCGGACGAGTGGCGTCGCTCACGCGAAGGGCGCGACCGTCGCGCTCCTCCCCGTCGACACGGCAGTCAAGAGCCTTATCACGACCTACGCCAACGACGCGGCGTACCTCGCGCTCGTCAACCAGCCCGTCGGGTACAGCGCGGTCGACCTCCCGAGGAACAGCGGGACGGTCGACAACATGATGGGCACGTTCGTCGACGACGCCATCTACAACTACCTGAACACCGACACCGACCCGACCAACGACATCGACGTCTTCTTCAACAACGCGGGCGGCATCCGGACGGACTGGTGCTACGTCGGCGGGGCGTGGGTCAACACAGGCTGCACGGCGGGAACGCACGACCCGGCGCTCCTGACGTACGGCAACATGTTCACGATCCTGCCGTTCGGGAACGCCACCGTCGTCGGCAAGATGACCGGGGCCCAGATCCTCGAGGTCCTGAACAAGGGACCGCAGGTGTCGAACGGCGTCATCCAGCCCGCCGGCCTCAAGTACAAGTACTACTCGTACAAGGACGCCAACCCGGGGCCGCAGCCGTACGCCTGGGGCGCGTTCGACTACTGCATCGTCAACAAGACGACGCAGGCGTGCGACCCGATCGACCTGACCAAGACGTACAGCGTCGGGACGAACGAGTTCCTGGCGCCGGCCGGGGGCGACGGCTACAGCGCCTTCAAGTACATGACGAACATCACGTACTGGGGCGACATGCTGAACGCGGTCGACGCGTACGTCAGCGCGCACTACGGGACGACGGAGACGGCTTACCGCGGCCCGAACGGCGACGGCACGCTCGACGAACGCATCACGCGCGACGGGACGGACGCCGCTGGCAGCGGCTCGATCGTCCCGATCACGATCCTCCACAACAACGACTCGCACGGGAATCTGGCCAAGGGCGCGTACGTCGGGTACACCCAGCTCGCGACGCTCATCAAGCAGGAGCGGGCGCACAATCCGACCCGGACGCTGCTCCTCAACGGTGGCGACCAGATCCAGGGCGACTCGATGATGTACTACTTCAAGAGTGCGCCCTCCGGGTTCGCCGCTGACGGCACGCCGCTACCGGACGCGCTGAAGACCCACCCGATGATGGCCGTCATGAACTCGCTGGCCTATGACGCGATGGTGCTCGGCAACCACGAGTTCAACTTCGGCAGCGACATCTTCAAGGGCGTCATGGGTCAGGCGCAGTTCCCGATCCTGGGCGCGAACGTCTCGGATGACGGGCGCTATGGCCTCGCCGCCGCCGACGGCGGCCAGGGCGTCAAGCCGTTCATCGAGAAGGACCTCGGCGGCGTCAAGGTGGCGGTCGTCGGGATCACCAACCACCGGGTCCCGAACTACGAGCTGCCGAGCAACATCGTCGGCCTGACCTTCAGCGACCCGCTCGCTGCGGCACAGGTGCAGAACGCCGCCGCGCGTGCCCGTGGCGACGACGTCGTCATCGACCTGACGCATATCGGGTTCACGGAGAATCCCAAGAGCGTCGAGGTCGACAAGAACGTCGACACGAACCTCGCCGCGCTCGGTGGGATGGACGCGATCATCGGCAGCCACAGCCATACCGACCCGTCGAAGCAGACCGACCAATCCGGGGCCTATAAGTTCCTGCCGACGATCGTCGGCGGCGCGAACAACGCCCCCGTGATCGTGACCCAGGCCTACCGCTACAACAACTACCTCGGCGAGGTCGTGCTCGGCGTCCGGCCGAAAGCTGGGGGCGGCTACGAGGTCGTCAGCCGGGCTGGCCAGTACCTGTCGGTCGTGAACAGTCCGACCGCCACCCCCGAGGACCCAGGGACCAAGGCGATCGTCGCTCCGTACGTCGCCCAGATCAACCTGTACAACAACAAGGTCGTGGGCCAGACCACCGCCCCGATCGACACCCTGAAGGCGTTCACCGAGGAGACCAACGGTGCCAATCTCCAGGCCGACGCCTCGGTCTGGGAGCTCGCGCAGCACGGCATCACGGACGTCGACATCCACCTCTCCGGTGCGATGACGAACAAGCTGATGGCGAGCGGGGCCACGGAAGCCAGCCCGGTCACCCTCAAGATCTCCGACATGTTCGGCGGGATGCCGTACGAGAACTCCCTCGTCACGCTGCGGATGAACGGTCCGCAGCTGAAGGCGGTCCTCGAGCGGGCATACCGCAACTACTACTACTACAAGTACGTCCCGGGCTATGGAGGCTACTCCTACTACACGACCTGCATGCTCGACACGAACTCGGTCGGGCGGATCTACTACCGAGACACGTCCCCGAGCCTGCCTGACGGCAACAACGTCGTCGCCCTGATGATCGGCGGCAAGCCCGTCGACTTCAGCGACGCCGCGAAGTACTACAAGGTCTCGACGGTCAACTACCTGGCGGCCGGCTCCTGCAACTTCAACGACAACGGCGTGAGCCTCTGGCCGCTGAACCAGATCGTCAACGACACCCAGTACTACGTCCGTGATGCGGTCATCGACTACATCAACGCCATGACCACAGTCTCGCCGAAGGTCGAGGGTCGCCTCCTGTTCGGAGACACCGTCGCGCCCGTCGCGACCATCAACGCCCCGGCCGCGCA
>DASVYJ010000136.1:0-7917 GCA_036392215.1 Candidatus Limnocylindrales bacterium
CCACCGTCCCCGCGGCCGCGCCGTACCGGCGCCTCGCCCACGGTCCAGGGGCAGCGTGCGCGTGGCGCCCCCCGGCGGCTATCGGCCCTCCGACAGGGAGGCTGTCCGTTCGGGCGGTCGGCCATGGCGCCCGGTCCCGCCGCGCCCCCCGCGAGAAGCTTCGGGACCAAGGGCCCTAGGCGGCCGCGAGCATCGGCACCCATCCTGTCGCCGTTCCGGGATGACGCGCTCCGTCGTCCGGGGGACCGGGTCGCGCGCCCGGGTGCGGCTGCGTCCCGAGGAGGTCGGAACATGGCCCGCACCGCCGTCGCCGCGCTGGCGGCGCTCGTCATCCTCGGCGGCTGCGGGACGGCAGCGGCGCCGAGCACGAGCCCGGGCCCCACGACCGCCTCCCCGTCCAGCCCCACGACGCCGACCGCCACCCCGCCGCCGAAGGCGCTCGCCTGGTCCCCCTGTCCGAAGCTCAACGACTGGGACGAGGTCGAGGGCTGGCAGTGCGCCACGCTCCAGGTGCCGCTCGACTACGCCCGCCCCGATGGCCCGACCATCGGGCTCGAGATCGGGCGGCACCCCGCCACCGACCCGAGCCAGCGGATCGGTGCCCTCGTCTGGCTCCAGAGCCAGCCGCCCGCGACGAGCATCGGCGCCGCCCAGGTGTTCTCCGAGACGATCCTCCGCCAGTTCGACCTGGTCGGCTTCGAGCCGCGCGGTGTCGCCAGGAGCCAGGCCATCCACTGCCTCGCGACCCGCCCGACGCTCGACCAGCCCTACCCGCGCGACGCCGCCCAGCTGGCGGCCTTCGTCGCCGCCTCGAAGTCCGTCGCCGAGGCGTGCGCCAACAACAGCGGGGCGACCCTGCCGTACCTCGGTCTGGAGGCCGTGGCACGCGATCTCGAGCAGCTCCGGCTCGCCCTCGGCGAGGAGCGGCTCAGCCTGGCCGGCAACAACTGGGCGGCCACGCTCGATGCTCGCTACGCCGACCTCTACCCGACGCACGTCCGCGCCGCCGTCCTGGGTGGCCCGGTCCTGCCGGGGATCGACGACGAAGCGGTCGGGACCGTCGCCGCTCGGGCTCTCCAGCGCAACCTCGATTCGTTCCTTGCCGACTGCGCCAAGGACACGGCCTGCGCCTTCCACTCGGCCGGCGCACCGCGGCAGGCGCTCGACGCGCTGCTGGCGCGCCTCCGGGCAGGACGGGTCGACGGGCTGTCCGAGCGCGATGCCGTGGTCGCCATGTGGCTCGGCCTGATGAGCAGTCGGGAGGACCTGGCGAAGGGGCTCGCGGCGGCGGTCAAAGGCGACACGTCGGCGCTCCGCCAGATGGTCGAGTGGTCCGGCGTGAACGACGCCGTGTCGTCCGATGCGTACGACGGCTACAACTGCATCGACTACGCCTGGGCTCGGACGCCCGAGGCGTACACGGCGATGGCCGACCGGGTGGCCGACATCTCGCCCGACTTCGGCCGCTGGCTGGTGTACGGGGATCTCGGCTGCGCCTTCTGGCCAGCCCCGGCCAGGCCGACGCCGACGACGCTCCGCGCGTCGGGCGCGCCGCCGATCCTCGTCGTCGCCGCCCGCGACGACCGCCAGTTCCCCTACGCCTGGTCGGTGGACCTCTCCCGGCAGCTGCGCAGCGCTGTGCTGCTGACGGTCGAGAGCGACGCGATCAGCACGATCTACGCCGATAGCGAGTGCGCCCGCGCGGCGGTCGACCACTATCTGCTGACCGCCGAGCCGCCCGCGGCGGGCACGACGTGCCGGTGACCGCTCGGGCGGGACGCCGGCAGACTGCAAGACTGGGCGGACGATGACCGCGGCGGTCCCGGACCGCTCGGCGAGCGGGCTCGGGCGGGCCCGGACCCGGGGCTTCCTGTTCGCCGACCTGCGCGGCTACACGGAGTACGTGGAGGGCCACGGGGACGCCGCCGCGGCCGCGCTCCTGGAGCGCTACCGCCTCCTCGTCCGGGCGGCCGTGGCCGCGCACGAGGGAGCGGAGGTCCGGACCGAGGGCGACAGCGTCTACGTCGTCTTCCCCGCGGTCGGGGCCGCGGTCGCCTGCGCCCTCGACATCGTGGAGCGGGCGGCCGAAACCTCCGACGGGACAGACGGCGTCGTCCGGGTCGGCGTGGGCGTCCACGCGGGCGAGACCGTCGAGACGGCCGAAGGGCTCGTCGGCTCCGCGGTCAACATCGCGGCCCGCGTCTGCGGCCAGGCCGCCGCGGGCGAGGCCCTCGTCACCGACACCGTCCGGGCCCTCACCCGGACCTCGCTCGACGTCCGCTTCGAGCCCCGCGGGGCGCCCCGCCTCAAGGGCGTGTCGGAGCCGATCCCGCTCTTCGCCGTCGCCCACGGGGCCGCCTACCCGGCGACGGCCGGCACGGCGCCGCCGGCACGCAACCCGTACAAGGGCCTGCGCGCGTTCGGCGAGCCGGACAGCGCCGACTTCTTCGGCCGCGAGGCCCTCACCGCGCAGCTCGTGGAGCGGCTCGCCGACGTCGCCCGGCGCGGCCGCCTGCTGACCGTCGTCGGGCCGAGCGGCAGCGGCAAGTCGAGCGTCGTCCGGGCCGGCCTGGTCCCGGCCCTCCGCCGCGGGGCGCTGCCGGGCTCGGACGGCTGGCGGATCGCGGCCATGTTCCCCGGCGCGCGACCCTTCGCCGAGCTCGCCGCCGCGCTCCGGTCGGTGGCCGACGGCCCGCTCCGCGCGCTCGACGACCTGGGCCGGGGCGCCGACGTGCGCCGCGCGGTCGAGGCCGTCCTCGGCCCGCACGACGGCCGCCTGCTGCTCGTCATCGACCAGCTGGAGGAGCTCTTCGCTCTCGTCCGCGATGAGGCCGAGCGAGACCGCTTCCTCGACAGCCTGGCGGCCGCCCTCAGCGCGCCGGGCAGCCGCCTCCTCGCGGTCGTCACCGTCCGGGCCGACTTCCTGGATCCGCTGCTCCTCTGGCCCGGCCTGGGCGAGCTGGTGCGGACCGGGCTCGAAGCCGTCACCCCGCTCAGCCGGGCCGAGCTCGAGCTGGCCATCGCTCGTCCGGCACAGGGCGCGGGGCTGGAGCTCGAGCCGGGGCTGACGGCGGAGGTCATCGCCGACGTCGCGACCCGCCCCGCGGCGCTGCCGCTGCTGCAGTACGCCCTGACCGAGCTCTTCGAGCGGAGCGACGGGCGGCGGCTCACGAGGTCGGGCTATGCCGCCATCGGCGGCGTCATCGGGGCCCTGGGCCGGCGGGCCGAGGAGACGTATGCGGCGCTCGGGGCGGAGGCCCGCGAAGTGGTCCGCCAGGCCCTGCTGCGGCTCGTCGCGACCGGGGACGGCGGCGCGCCGACCGGCCGACGCGTGCGGCTGGCGGAGCTGCGCTCGGGGCTCGGCGACGAGGCCCGCCTCGACGAGGTCCTCCACGAGCTCGGCCGCTCGCGCCTGCTCTCGTTCGACCGCGACGGGGCCACGGGCGAGCCGACGGTCGAGATCGCCCACGAGGCGCTGCTCGCGGGCTGGCCGCGCCTGGCCGGCTGGATCGAGAAGGAGCGCGGCGACATCTGGACGAGGCGCCGGCTCGACGACGCGACCGCGGAGTGGGAGCGGGCGGACCGCGACCCGAGCTACCTGGTGACGGGCGGCCGGCTCGAGCTCTTCGACGGCTGGGCCCGGTCGACGGACCTCGGCCTGAGCGGCTCGGAGCGCGCCTTCCTCGACGAGAGCCGCGCCGAGCGGGGCCGCCAGGCCCAGACCGAGGCGGCCCGGGCCGCCCACGAGCGGATCCTGGAGAAGCGGGCTGAGCGCCAGCTGCAGGGCCTCGTCGCGGTCTTCGCCACGGCCACGCTCGTGGCGGGCTCGCTCCTCGTCGTCGTCTTCGGCCAGGGCCAGGCGGCGGGTGAGCAGGAGGCGATCGCCCGCGGCCGCGAGCTGGCGGCCGCCTCGGTCGGCAACCTGCAGGCCGACCCGACGCTCAGCCTGCTCCTGGCGGTCGAGGCGGCCCAGGCGACGACGGACCGCGGCTACGTCACGCAGGAGGCGCTCGACTCGCTCCACTGGGCGCTCCAGGCGGCCCCGGTCGGCTATCCGGTCCGCGACGCGCCGGTGGCGACGCGACCGGGGCCGGCCGGCGAGACGGGCGTCTTCCTCCTGCCGCCCGAGCAGCTCGTCGAGCTGGCCCGGAACCGTGCGGGGCGGACGCTCTCGGCCTCGGAGTGCCTGACGTACCTCCATCGCCCGTGCGCGACGGGCGGCGCGGCGGGCACCGGGAGCGCGTCCCTGGCGGTCTACACGGGCAGCGGCCGCGTCCCCGTGGCGAGGCTCGCGACGGGGACGGTCAGCGGGACGCGCGTCCGCATCGTCCTGCCGGACCAGCTGGCGCCGGCGGTCGATGCGTTCGGCGCGGCCTCGGGGATCGGGCTCGTCCGCGTCGATCTCGACGAGACGGCGCTCGAGAGTGGCGGGGCCGGCCTGCCGGACGTCGCGCTCGTCGCCCGCTCGAGCCTGGTCGCGACGCTCGCCCGGTCCGGCCGCCTCGTGGAGCTGAGCCAGGTCGTCGAGCCGGCCGTGGTCCGCTCGCGGCTGGGGCCGTACCTCTATTCGGTCGCGACCGTCGCCCGCAGCGGCGGCGGGACGACTGACGGGACTGGCCTCTACGGCCTGCCGGTCGCGGCCTCCGTCGACGACCTGGTGTGGTACCAGCCCGCCGCCTTCCGGGCGGCCGGCTACACGGTGCCGACCACCTTCGACGAACTCGCCGCGCTGAGTGGCCGGATCGTCGCGGACGGGGGGACGCCGTGGTGCCTGGGTCTTGCCGCCGCCAGTCCCGAGGATGGCGCCGCGGGTTCGGCCGCTGCGGAGTGGGTCGAGGACCTGCTGCTCGGCGGCACCGGTGTGGCGAGCTTCGAGCGCTGGACGGCGGGCGAGGTTTCGTTCACCGACCCGGCCGTCCGCGCGGCGTTCGAGCGTTTCGGGCGAGTCGCCTTCGGGCAGGGCTTCATCCTCGGCGGCCTCGCCTCCGCGCAGCGGACGCCGCGCTCGATCGCGGCCTGGCCACTGGCGCAGGCACCGGGGCGGCCGGCGTGCTGGCTGTACCGCGGCAGCGGGACGGACCGGCGGTCCTGGCCGCTGAGCGTCTCGCGCGCGCTCTCGGCATTCCCCTTCCCGGCGGCCGATGCCCGGTACGCGGATGCGCTGCGGGGCGAGGTCTACACCCTCGTCGTCTTCCACGACCGGCCCGAGGTCCGCCAGCTCGTCCGCTACCTGGCGGGCGATCCCTTCGCCGCCGAGCTGCAGCGGACGCCGGGCGCGACCGGCATCGTCGCCCTCGCCCCGATCGGCAGCGCCGCCGCCACCGCGGCCGTGACCGGTCGCGACGACGTGGACCGGCTGCAGGAGCGGCTCCTCCGGGCTGCGCTCGACGCGGGCACGTTCCGGGTGGCGGCCTCGGGGACCATGCCGGCCGCCCGGGCGAGCGCCTTCGCGGCGGGCATGCTCCGCTACCTCGACGAGGGCCCGGCCTGGCTCGATCGGCTCCTGAGCGACCTCCAGAGCGGCGCCCGGGGGTCGGGGGCGGGCGAGGGCGACGGCGAGGGCGTCGCGCTCGGCGCCGTGGTGACCTTCGACGGGACGAGCTGCACGTATCGGGGTCCGGCCGTGGTCCCTGCGGGCTCGCGCCTCGAGGTCCGCTTCGAGACCGGCGAGACACGGCAGCACATGTCCGTCCGGGCGATCCGGGCGAAGGACGGGACGAGCTGGGCCGATGTCATCGCGCCCTGGAAGGTCAGCTACATCATGCCGGCGTGGTCGGGTCCGGCGGGCGACCTCAACGTCGTCTCGGGGACGGGGACGGGCACGCTCGCCCTCGAGGCGGCGTCCGGCTTCGACAGCCTCGTGCTCGCCTGCATGACCTCCGACCGCAAGTTCACCCCGGGAGCGCTGCTGCGAGTCGTCACCCCCTGACGGCTTCGATCGAATCGGCGGTCGGTCGCGACAGGCAACCTGTCACTGCGCCGCGCGAGACTCGGCCCGTTCTGCGAACACGACGCCTCGCCGCAACGGCTCAGCCGGGCCTGTATTGACAGTGCGACGTGTCACTGGTAACTTGTGCCCATGCCAGATCCCGCCTACTCGCTGACCGATCTCGCCGACCTCGCGGGCGTGACGCCGCGGACCGTCCGCTACTACGTCGCGCAGGGGCTGCTCTCGTCACCGGGCCTCGGCCCCGGCGTGCGCTACGGCGAAGGGCATCTCGCCCGCCTGCGGCTCATCAAGCAGCTCCAGCGGGCGCATCTGCCGCTGGCCGAGATCCGGAGCCGCCTGGCCGGGCTCTCGGACGACGAGGTCGCGGCCCTCGCCAGCGGCCCGCCGGCGCCGACGGGCACGGCCCTCGACTACGTCCGGGGCGTGCTCGGCAGCGTCGCACCGGCCGCGCTGCCGGCGTCGCCCGCGCCGACGGCCCACGCCTCGGCCGCCCTGTACCGGCGGGCCGAGCCCGCCCTGCCAGACCAGCCCGGTCCCTGGCCCGTCGAGTTCCCGCGCGACCGGAGCTCGCTCGAGCGTCGGCTCCTCGTCGGGACCATCGGGCCCCTGGAACCCATCCGGTCCGCCGAGCCCGAGCGCTCGCAATGGGACCGCATCCGTCTCTCGCCGGACGTCGAGCTCCACGTCCGCCGGCCGCTCGACCGGCTCACCAACCGCCGGGTGGAACGCCTCCTCGCGCTCGCCCACGACCTCTTCGAGGAGGACCAGCCATGACCCTTCGCCTTCGCGCCGACCGGACCCTCGTCCGGGCAGGCCATCACTCGACGCGCTTCCTGCTCGCCGAGCTCACCGCCCCGCACACGACGGCCCGCCGCGAGCGACCCCCGGTGAACCTCGCCTTCGTCCTCGACCGCTCGGGCTCGATGGCCGGCTCCAAGCTCCAGCTCGCCCACCGCGCGGTCGCCGAGGCGATCGGCCGACTCAAGCCGACGGACCGCTTCTCGGTGGTGGTGTACGACGACCGGATCGACGTCGTCGCCGAGAGTGGGCTGGCCACACCCGATGCCTGCCGCGTCGCGGTGGAACGGCTGCGCGAGATCGAGGCCCGCGGCTCGACGAACCTGGCCGAGGGCTGGCTGCGCGGCTGCGAGCAGGTCGCCCTGCACCAGGGCGGCGACGCCGTCCACCGCGTCCTGCTGCTGACCGACGGGCTCGCCAACGTCGGGGTGACGGATCGGGACGCGCTCGAGGCCCACGCGGCGGAGCTGCGCGCGCGGGGGATCTCGACGACGACGTTCGGGGTCGGCGCCGACTTCGACGAGACGCTGCTCCAGGGCATGGCCGACGCCGGCGGCGGTCACTTCTACTTCATCGAGTCGGCCGGCCAGATCGCGGATTTCGTGACGAGCGAGGTCGGCGAGGCGCTCGAGGTCGTCGCGCGGGACGCGGCGCTCGAGCTGACCCTGCCCGCGGGCGTCCAGGCCGAGGCCATCTCCCCGTTCCCCTGCCACGGCGGGGCGGGCCGCACCGTCGTGTCGCTCGGCGACCTGGTCTCGGACCAGGCGGTCGCCGTCGTCCTGAGACTGCGCTTCCCGTCCGTTCCGGCGGCCGGTCCGCTGCCCGTCGAGGTCGCCGTCCGCGATCGCGAGGGCGTGCTCGCCGGGTCCGCGGAACGGGCGACGTTCGAGTACGCGCCGGACGCGGCGAACGACAGCCAGCCGCGCGAGCGGGACGTGGACCGCGCCGTGGCCCGCCAGTTCGCGGCCCTCGCCCGCCAGGAAGCCGTGGCACTCAACCGGCAGGGCCGGTTCGCGGAGGCGGCGGCCCGGCTGCGGGCCGTGGCGGCGCGGATCGCGCGGTACGCGGGCGACGACGCGGAGCTGCGGGCGATCGTCGCCGAGCTGGAAGGGCAGGAGCGGCGGTTCGCCGCCCCGATGGCGGAGCTGGCGCGCAAGGAGGCCTGGACG
>DASVYJ010000137.1:0-5582 GCA_036392215.1 Candidatus Limnocylindrales bacterium
CGGCCGCTCCTGGTGCGGCGAGCGGACCTGGCTGACGAGGCCGAGGTCGCGTGGGTCCACCATCAGCAGGACCGCGGCGACGGCCTGCAGGGCGCGGCCGGCGCCGAGGAGGGCGACGTCGAGGTCCGCTCGCCGCCAGCCGTCGGCCGCACGCTCCGCCGTCAGCCAGTACGCCGTCGTCTGCAGCTCGAGCTCGGGCAGGTCGATCGGCCCCCAGCCGATGTTCTCGTCCGTCCCGAACTTGAGCTTCTTGTAGAAGGTGACGAGGCTCGCGACCATCACCTCGCCGTGGGCCCGCCCGCCCCCCGGCGCCGGCTCGGCCGCGAAGACGTCCAGCGGCTTGAGCGTCACGGCCCGGTTGGCGTACGTGTAGTGGTCAGCGTCGATGCGGTGGACGTATGCCTTCCGCTCGCCCCACTCGAGCCGGTCGACGTGGTACTGGACCGACTCGTGCATGTAGATGGCGTGCTGGTGGACGAGCACCTGGGCCGAGAAGAGGTCGACCTCGCCGAGCACCCGCGGGCGGTCCGGCGTCGTGTCGATGATGACGACGTTCTCGGGCGCGGCGGTCCGGAGCGAGATCTCCGAGGCCGGGAAGTTCTCGCTCGACCAGTACCAGCGCCCGTCGCCGGCCTGCCGGACGTGGCCCGACTCGGCCAGGAAGGCGAGCAGGTCGTCGGCGGCGGCCGGACCGAAGACCTCGCCCGGCTCGAACGGCAGCTCGAACGCGGCGGCCCGGATATGGGCGAGGAGCACGTGGAGGTTGTCCGGGTCGAGGCGGGCCTCCTCGGGCGGCGAGGCGAGCAGGAACTCCGGGTGGTGGATGACGTACTGGTCGACGGGCGAGCCGCTGGCGATGACGACGGCCACGCTCGTGCCGCTCCGCCGACCGGCTCGGCCCACCTGCTGCCACGTCGCGGCGATGGAGCCCGGGTAGCCGGCCAGGATCGAGACGTCGAGGCGGCCGATGTCGACCCCGAGCTCGAGGGCGTTCGTGCTGACGACGCCGAGGATCTCGCCGTCGCGCAGGCCCCGCTCGATCGCCCGCCGCTCCGTCGGCAGGTAGCCGCCGCGGTAGCCCCGAACGCGCTGGCGCGGCCCGTAGCTCTCGCGGAGCGCCTCGCGAAGCCCGGAGAGGATCACCTCGACGGACGTCCGGGCGCGGCCGAAGACGATGGTCTGGCGGCCGGCTCGCAGGAACGGCAGCGCCCAGCGCTGGGCGAGCGTGAGTGGCGAGCCGCGGGCGCCCGAGGCCGGGTCGAGGAGCGGCGGATCGACGAGCAGGACGTGGCGCTCGCCGGCGGGCGCGCCATTGCGGTCGACGAGGACCGGCTGGCGGCCGGTGAGGAGGGCGGCGAGCTCCGCGGGATTCCCGATCGTCGCCGAGCAGCAGACGATGACCGGGTGGGAGCCGTAGTGGGCGCACAGCCGGAGCAGCCGCCGGAGGACGTTGGCGACGTGGCTGCCGAACACGCCGCGGTACGTGTGCAGCTCGTCGATGACGATGATCCGGAGCTGCTCGAACAGCTGGAACCACTTGGTGTGGTGGGGCAGGATCGCCGCGTTGAGCATGTCCGGGTTGCTCACCACGACCTGGCCGGCCTGCCGGACGGCCGAGCGGATCGGGGCCGGCGTGTCGCCGTCGTAGGTCGAGGCGTTGATGCGGAGTCCCGCCGCGGCCGACAGCTCCCCGAACTCGGCGACCTGGTCCTGGCCGAGCGCCTTGGTCGGGAAGAGGAAGAGGGCGCGGGCGCTCGGGTCCTCGGCCAGCGCCTGGAGGACGGGCAGGACGTAGCAGAGCGTCTTGCCCGACGCGGTCGGGGTGACGACGACCGTGTCCCGCCCGGCCCGGATCGAGTCGAGCGCCTCGGCCTGGTGGCTGTATAGCCGCTCGATGCCGCGCGCGGCGAGGCCGGCCTGGATGCGCGGATCGAGCCAGTCGGGGAGGGGGGCGGTGACCGCCTCGCGGGCGGGCAGGACCTCGTGGTGGAGCACGCCCCCCGCGAGCGAGGGCTCCTCCAGGAGGCGCTGGAGGACGGTCGAGACCTCGGCGGGTGCGTAGTGGCGCATCATCCCTCCCGTGCCGGAGTCGCTCCCGATTCCGAACGTCCGTGCGAAACGAGGCGAGTCTAGCACCGCCTGCAAGGGCCTTGCGCGGGGGGCCAGCACGGTCCCGGCTTCGCGGAGACCCCTCGGGACTGCGTGTCTGCGGCTTGACAACGGTAGCTGCCTGCAGCTACCGTTGTTGCCGATGAGCCCGCGGGACGCCGCCACCCCGTCTCTCCCCGACGAGTCTGCGCCGGCCGTCGGCCCGACCCTCCCTGCGCTGCCCCTCGTCGGACTGACGCGTCGGCGGGCGGCCTTCCTGCTGGCCGCCGCCGTGGTGCTCTGGATCGTCGCGGTCTTCGCTCGCCAGGTGGCCGACGCGTCGGCCGCGGTCGACCGGGCCGACAGGCTGCGCGGCCAGAACGCGAGTCTCGCCGGTGAGGTCGCCACGCTGCAGCGCGAACGGGTCCTGGTCCAGAGCCAGGCCTTCGTTGCCCAGCAGGCGCGGGCCTACGGCGTCGGCTCCATCCACGAACACGCCTTCGCCCTGGCCCCGGACGCCGGGCCGCTTCCCGCGGACGCGCCGGGCTCGGCGACGGTCCGTCTGGGCGTCCACCCCGGGCCGACGCGCACCCCGCTCGAGGGCTGGCTCGACCTCCTGTTCGGACCGGCGCCCGCCTGACCCCCGAGTTCGTGGCGGCGCTCCGCCGACATGCCGTTGTGATGCGGAGGGGCCGGACGAGAAGGGGGTGAGCGCACGCGCCTCGCTACAGTCCGCGTGACCTGCCGCGCGGCCGGTCCGCGGACGAGGGGACCTGTCTGGCTCCCGTCCGCCTCCCGCCAGCCGCGCTCCTCCAGGCCGGGCCCGGGGACCTGACCATCGGTCCGCTGGCCCCGTCCCGGCTGCCTGGGGTCGACCGTGCCACGGCGCGCGCGCGTGCAACCGCGCCGGCCGCGCGGCGCGGCGGCGGGCGATCTTCGCGGCCGGCTGCGGCCGCCGGTCCACCGCGCCGTGCCCGTCCCAGCGGAGGATGCCCGTGTCGGCCCCGCCCATCGACCACCGGGACTCCGTCGAGCCACGCCCTGGCGCGCTCGAGGCTCCAGCGAGGGCCGGCTGGGCGCGGCCGAGCTTGGCCGAGCCGGTCCCGGACGCGATCCCGGAGCGGTGCTACATCCCGGCCGCAGACCCCTCCTTCGTGGCGTTCGGCGAGAGCCTCGTCCGCCTGCTCGTCGCGGAAGCCGGCGCGTCCGCCGGGCCCGTGGGCAGAGCCGTCGGGGCGACCCCCGTCGCGGATCCGTCGGCCGCCCCGCGCGGCGAGCCCGCCCAGCGCGCCTGGTTCGAACGCCAGCTCCGCCGCCGCTTTCCCTACGCCTCCGTCGAGCCCGCACTGGTGCGACCGGGGAGGACGGCCCGCGGCGCCTGGCGGGTCTACCGCGACGGGGGCCCGAGCCAGTCGCTCTGGTGAGCGGCCGCGGCGACGAGTGACCGGGTGCCGCCAGGCGGCCTCGCGCCCCGGTCACATGTTCGTCGCCTGGTGCATCAGCCCGCCGTCGATGAAGAACGTCGTGGCGGTGACGTAGCTCCCCTCGTCCGAGGCGAGCCAGGCGACCAGGTTCGCGACCTCGTCCGGCTGGCCGACCCGCCCGAGCGGGATCTGGCGGTCGAGCGCCTGCTCCTTCTTCGGGTCGGACAGCGTCGCGCGGTTGATCGGGGTCGCGATGGCGCCGGGGCCCACGTTCACCATCGTGATGCCGTGGGGCGCGAGCTCGAGGGCGGCCGTCCGGCAGAGCATCCGCAGGCCGCCCTTCGAGGCCGCGTAGGGGACATAGCCGGGGAACGCCAGGTCCTCGTGGACCGAGCTGATGTTGACGATCCGGCCGCCGCGGCCCTGCTCGATCATCCGCCGGGCGGCGGCCTGGGCACACAGGAAGGCGCCCTTCAGGTTGATGCCCAGGACGAGGTCCCAGTCGCGCTCGGCGATGTCGGTGAAGGGCACCTGCTTCTCGACACCGGCGTTGTTGACCAGGATGTCGAGCCCGCCGAGCCGGTCGACCGTCTGCTGGACCATCGCGGCCACCTCCGCCGCGTGGCTGACGTCGGCCTGGCAGCCGATCGCCCGCCGGCCGAGGCCCTCCAGCTCGTGGACCACCTCGGCCGCCTGGTCGGCCTCGGAGTGGTAGTTCACCGCGACGTCCGCCCCGCGCCGCCCGAGCTCGAGGGCGATGGAGCGGCCGATGCCGCTCGAGGCGCCGGTCACGAGGGCGACGCGGCCGGCCAGGGACGAGGTGGCGGCGGCCGCGCCGGCGGCAGGCTCGGGGGTGGACGACTGGGTCATGGGGACGCTCCTCTCGTGCAGGGGGTCCCATCATCGATCCTCGCCGCCCGGTCCGCCGCAGCCGCCGCCGGTCGGGTCGTCGCGGCGCCGTTACAGGCCGCCTCGGTCGCCTGCCTCCCATCCGACGAGCGCTGCCGGCGAGAGCTGTAACGGGGCTGGCACGAGCGGGCGCCGCTCCGGGAGGGCAGCCAGCGGGGCTGCCCTCGACGATGCCGCAGCGGTCGACCCGGGTCCCCAGCCCGATGCGGGTGATCGATGGATCAGGTTCCGGGTCGGCCGCGCCAGGCCTCCCCGTCGCTCGGCCCGCTGGTGGCCGGGGCCCTCGACGGGTGGGCCCAGGAAAGGGACGCGAACGTGCTCTGGACCATCCTGGTGATCCTGGTCGTGCTCTGGCTGCTGGGCTTTGCGGCCCACATCGCCGGCGCCTTCATCCACCTCCTGCTCGTGCTCGCGGTGATCGTCCTCATCGCCCAGCTGCTCTCCGGTCGCCGCACGGTGTGACGAGGGCGGCGCGTTTGCCGCCCCCCGCGCCGCTCGGTACTCTATGGCTCACGGCGGAGTAGCTCAGTGGTAGAGCAGGGGACTCATAAGCCCTTGGTCACAGGTTCAAATCCTGTCTCCGCTACCACCCTCTGACGACGACGACGGCCCCCCGGTCCCCGGGGGGCCTCTTCATGACCGCGCTCAGGCAGCCGGGACGCCGAAGCGGGCGGGGTCGAAGGCGGGGTCGATGACGGGCTCCCGCCCGAGCAGGAGGTCGACGACGAGGCGGGCGGAGGCGGGGCCCGTCGAGATGCCCCAGGCCCCGTGGCCGGCGCAGACGAACAGCCGGTCGCGGCCGGGGACGCGGCCGATGAGGGGCCGTCCGTCGACGCTCTGGGGCCGGGCGCACGCCCGGACGCCCCGGATCGGCGCCTCGGCGATCGCCGGGACGTAGCGGCTGGCGCGGACGAGGATCGGCTCGATCCAGGCTCGCGGATCGGGCTCCGCGGCGAGGAACGTCGAGCCGACGGCGCTCGCGCCGGGCTGCGGGACGAGGCTGAAGTCGACCTCATCCGGACGTCGTGGACCCACTCGGAACGCACAGCGGGAAACGGGCCGCAAGGAGGCCGGAGGGTGCGACCCCGAGACTGCAAGCCCGGCGGGATGGGCGACGGGTGGCGGCCGAGCGATACTCCCCGCACCGGAGCCGGGTCTCCG
>DASVYJ010000138.1:0-1585 GCA_036392215.1 Candidatus Limnocylindrales bacterium
GATCGGCCCGATGCTCGGACGACCGGCCGATCGTACCAGAGGAGCTGCCGCGCCCAGAGGGCGTCCGGGCCGACGATGGGTGCGGCGCTTCGGCGACGAGCGGTCAGTCGGACGGGTCGCGGGCCATCACTCGGACCGGTCGCGGGCCGCCTCGTGAGCGACGCGGTACTCCTCCCGGAGTGCGTCGATGCGGGCTTCCAGGGCGCGCGCCTCGGGTGATCCGGGCGGCGCGTCGGCGAGTCGCCGCTCGGCGTCGCGCCAGTCCGCCAGGACGTCGTGGATCGCGCGGCTTCCCGCGTCGGGCGCCGCGGGAGTCGCCTCGATGGGTCTCTCGGGCGGCGCGCCCGAGCGTCGCTGCTCGGCCGTCGCCTCGGCCAGGTGACGCTCCCGGCCGGACTGCTCGAGGATCTGGCGGGCGAGCAGGTCGATCCGCGTGGCCAGTTCGACGAACGGGTCGCTGCCGGGGGTCAGCGTCCGCTTCTCGTGCTCCAGCGCGGCGAGCTGCTCGAGCGCCGCGAGCAGCGCATCCGAGGCGTGGCGGAGTCGGTCGGCCTGGGCCATGGTCCCTCCAGTGCGGCCTGCGAGCCAGCGGGCGACGGTCCCGCGACTCGCAGGGCGGCGACGGATGCCCGATTCTACCCAGCCGGTGCGAGTGCGCCGTCTCGGCGGGCCTCGCCGGCGGTGGCGGCAGCGTGCGTGCTCCGGCCGTCACGCGCTGCGTCAGGGTCGCGCTCGGGCTCGCGCTCCGCACCGTCGCCGTCCGGCTCCCCGCCGGCCTCCGCGGCGACGGCCACGGACCGCAGTCCGGCAAGGGACCGCGGTCCCCGTCGCGGCCCGCCGCCCGGCCGCTCCCCGACGAGGCGGACCGCCAGCAGGACCCCGAAGGCAGCCACGACGAGGATGGCCGCGGCGACGACCGAGGCGTCCAGGCTCGACTGGAAGGCGGAGTAGACGAGCAGCGGCAGGGTCTGGGTCCGCCCCACGACGTTGCCCGCGAACATGATCGTCGCCCCGAACTCGCCGAGCGCCCGCGCCCAGGCCATCACCATCCCGGCCTCGAGGGATGGCCTCGCCAGGGCCAGCGTCACCTCGCGGAAGACCGCCCACTCCCCCGCTCCATCGACGCGGGCCGCGTCCTCCGCGTCCCGGTCCACGGCCGCGAACCCGCTCCGCGCGGACCGGACATAGAGCGGCGCCGCCACGAACAGCTGGGCGAGCACGACCGCGGCGGTCGTGAACGGCAGGCGGAGCCCAACGGCCTCCAGCGCGCCGCCGAGGGCGCCCTGCCGGCCGAGCAGCAGGAGCAGGGCCAAGCCGGCGACGGCGGGCGGCAGGACGACCGGCAGATCCAGGCTCGCCTCGACGACGGCCGCCCCGGGGATCCGGCGCCGCGCCAGGAGGTACGCCAGGGGCGTGCCGAGTGCGACCGCGAGGCCGAGGCTGGCGGCGGTCGTCGCCAGGCTCAGGACGACCGCGTCGAGGACCGCGCTGCCGCCGGCTTCGGCCGCAACGGCGCCGCCGAGGACCGCCCGGGCCACGAGGGCCACGATCGGCAGGGCCAGGAAAGCGACGAGCAGCAGGCCCG
>DASVYJ010000139.1:0-15130 GCA_036392215.1 Candidatus Limnocylindrales bacterium
AGGGGTTTGGTGAGCCCGCAGAGATTCGAACTCTGAACCTAGGGATTAAGAGTCCCCCGCTCTACCGTTGAGCTACGGGCCCACCGCGGGGCTGGCCGCGCGCTGGGCGGACAGCGGCGCCGATGGTACCGCAAATGGGCCGAGACGCGCCGACGTCCGGGGGGTCAGGCCCCGAACAGCCCGTCCACCGAGAGGTACCGCTCCCCGGTGTCGTACGCGAAGGTCAGGACGGATGCCCCGTCCGCGACGTCCGGCAGCAGGCGCGCCGTCGCGGCGAGCACGGCGCCCGACGAGACGCCGAGCAGGATGCCCTCCTCCTGGGCCGCGCGGCGCGTGAACTCGAAGGCGTCCGGACCGGCGACCTGGACGATGTCGTCGATGACCTCGCGGTGGAGGTTGCCAGGGATGAAGCCCGCCCCGATGCCCTGCAGCGGATGGGGACCGGGCTGGCCGCCGCTGATGACCGGCGAGAGGACCGGCTCGACAGCGACGATCCGCAGGGCCGGCCAGCGCGGCTTGAGGACCTCGCCGCAGCCCGACAGGTGGCCGCCCGTGCCGACGCCGGCCACGACCGCCGCCAGCCCGTCCGGGAAGTCGCGGGCGATCTCCTCGGCCGTCGTCCGGCGGTGGACCTCGACGTTCGCCTCGTTGTCGAACTGCATCGGCATCCACGAGCCCGGGATCTCGGCCAGCAGTTCGGTCGCCCGCTCGATCGCCCCGCGCATGCCGAGCTCGCGCGGCGTCAGCTCGAACGTCGCCCCGTACGCCGCCATCAGCCGCCGCCGCTCCACCGACATCGACTCGGGCATCGTCAGGATGAGCCGGTAGCCCTTGACCGCGGCCACGAGCGCCAGCCCGACGCCGGTGTTGCCCGACGTCGGCTCGACGATCGTCCCGCCGGGCTGCAGGACGCCCCGTCGCTCGGCGTCCTCGACCATCGCCAGGGCGATCCGATCCTTGATGCTCCCGCCCGGGTTCGCCCGCTCGAGCTTGAGCCAGACGTGGACGCGCTCTCCGAAGAGGCGCGAGAGCCGGACGGTCGGCGTGTCGCCGATGGCCTGGAGGATCGAGTCGAGCTTCACGGCAGTCTCCGGGGCGGGCGGTCGCACGGGCCGGGGCGGGCGTGCGCCATGGGTCGCTGGGCTGGCGGCCGGGTCAGATCACGAAGTCGAGCGGATCGAGGCCGGCCCGGCCGGTCCGCACGTGGACCTCGCTGCGATGGTAGACGACGGAGCGCGGCGGCACGGATTCGGTGAGCCAGACATTGCCGCCGATGACGCTCCCAGCGCCGATGACCGTCTCGCCGCCGAGGATCGTGGCGTTGGCGTAGATGACCACGTCGTCCTCGATCGTCGGGTGGCGCTTCGAGCCGGCGGCCGACTTCGCGACGCTGAGCGCGCCGAGGGTCACGCCCTGGTAGAGCTTGACCCGGTCGCCGACCACGGCCGTCTCGCCGATGACGATGCCCGTCCCGTGGTCGATGACGACGGGGCTGCCGAGGCGGGCGCCGGGGTGGATGTCGATGCCCGTCCGCTGGTGGGCAGCCTCGGTCAGGATGCGCGGCAGGAGCGGCACGCCGAGCAGGTGCAGCTCGTGGGCGATCCGGTAGAAGGCGATGGCCTGGAAGCCAGGGTAGGCCAGGACGACCTCCTCCACGCTGCGCGCGGCCGGGTCTCCCTCGCAGATCGCCTCGGCATCGGCGCGGACGCGGCGATGGACGGCCGGCAGGCGGTCGAAGAACTCGGCGACGAGCGCGGCCGGCGTCTCGGGCAGGGCACGCTCGAGGGGTCGGAGGCAGGCCCGCAGCTCGATGGCGAGGCTGCCGAGCGCGTCGCGGACGGCGTCCGGCGAGGGATGGACGTCCGGCGAGGCGACCGGGAAGAGCAGGTCGAGCAGGCCGTCGACGAAGGCGGCCGAGCGCCGCTTGTCGGGCAGGGCGGCCTGGCGGGACGGCCGGGCGCGGTGGAGCTCGCGGGCGTATGCCTCCAGCCGCTGACGGCGGGCGTGCTCGGCGGCGTGGACGACCTCGTCGCCCGCGGCGAGGGCGAGGCTCTCGGTCGGGGACCCGTCGCCTTCCGATGTGGCGGCCTGTCGGTCGCGCCGAGTGGTCGCTGGCACCCCTACCTCCGATGTCCTCTGGCGTCGACCTGCCCGGCGGTCGGCTCGCCGCCGATGATGCCACCGCCGCCCGGGTAAGGCGTCAGCCGTGTGGGCAGGCCCAGTAGTAGTAGAGCGGGAGGTCGCAGCCGGCGTGGACCGCGATCGGCAGGGCGAGCGAGGCGGTCCGCCGGGCCAGCCAGCCGGCCATGAGCGCGGCGACGGCCATCGCCGCCGCCACGGGCAGGGGCGAGCCCAGGAAACCGGGACCGGTGTGCGCGGCGCCGAACACGACCGCCTGCGCCAGCAGGCTCGTCCGGGCGCCGAGGGCGGGCTCGCTCCAGCCGAGGGCGGCCGCGCGGTACTCCAGCTCCTCCATCACCGCATTCGCGGCGGCGAAGATGAGCGCGGGCGGGATGGCCCCGAGGGTCCCGACCGCGAGCCGGGTTTGCCCGAAGAACGGCGCCGCGAGCCAGGGACCGACCAGCAGCGCCAGCGGCCCGCTCACGACGAAGCCGGCGATCGAGGCGGCCAGCAGGCGTCCCCGCGGGACGGCCGGCGCCGTGGACGCGCGCGGCCTGTCGGCGGCCCGGCCCGCTGCGCCGGTTAGCAGTCCCACGACGACGAGCGTCCCCACGGCGAGCAGGGCCTCGGCGACCCTCCACACGGCGAAAGGCGAGGCAGGGTTCGCGCAGTCGGCGCCGCCCGGTGCGATCGGCGGGACCACGAGACCCCAGCTCAGGCTGACGCCGATCGGCACCGCGGCGGCCCACGCCCCGACGGCGACGTTGCCGGCGACCCGCCGCGCTCGCGAGGCCGCCACCGCCGTGACGGTCGCGAGGCCGAGCAGGACGGGCAGGCGGGCCGGCGGAGCGAGCGCCGCGACGACGAGCAGACCGAACGGGAGCAGGCCGGCAAGGCGGGCGCGCATCGCGGCCGAGGGTAGCGGCGCGGCCGTCGATGGCCTATCGCCTGGCCGACTCCCGGTCCGCGTCGCCGTGGCCGCGCCGGACCGCGGTCAGCGGCACAGCCGCGCCGTCGCGGCCGACGCGCAGCGGATCGGGCGGCCGGGCGGCCGCGGTCGGCTCGGGAACGTCGCCTCGCAGCGGCGGCGGGGCCGCCCGAACCACGCTCCCCTCCCCCACTGTCGGTGGCCCGAGCCGGCCGGCCAGGAGCCAGCCCGCGAGGTACCCCGGCGTCGCGAAGAACGCGGCCCCGAACAGCGTGACGAGGAGGTAGAGCAGGATCACGTTCTGGTCGGCGCCAGCCACGACCAGGCCGACGAGGTAGCCGCCGAGCACGCCGGCCCACAGCGCCGGCAGGCCGGCGGCGCCGCCGCCGACGACTCCCCCGACGAGGCCGACGACGAGCCAGAAGGCGAACCGCGCCGCCGTCGTCTCCGCGCTCGCCGCGTCCCCGCCGGCGGTCCCGCCCACGGACGGCAGGACGTCGAACGGCGGCGTCCCCGTGTAGTAGAGCGCGGCGAGCAGGCCGACCAGGCCGGACCCCGCGGTGCGGAGGACCGAGCCGAGTCGACCGCCAGCCATCGGGTCGATCCCCGGCTCAGCCCGGCTGGTTGTCGATCTGGGCCCGCTGCAGCCGGCCCGAGAAGTCGACGTAGATCGCCTTCCACTCGGTGTACGTGTCGAGGGCGGCGTGGCCCGCCTCGCGGTGACCGTTGCCGGTCTCGCGCGTGCCGCCGAAGGGCAGGTGCGTCTCCGCCCCGATCGTCCCGGCGTTGACGTAGACGATGCCCGTCGCGAAATCCCGCATCGCCCGGAAGGCGAGGTTCGCGTCCCGAGTGTAGATCGACGATGACAGCCCGTAGCGGGTCTGGTTGACCGCCGTGACCGCGGCCTCGTAGTCCGGCACGGGGATGACCGACAGGACCGGCCCGAAGATCTCCTCCTGGGCGACGCGGGCCATCGGCATCACCCCGTCGAAGATGGTCGGCTCGAAGAACTGGCCGTGCTCGAGGCCGGGGCCGGTGGCGCGCGCGCCACCGCAGACGAGCTCACCCTCGCCCCGGCCGATCGCGACGTAGTCGGCCACCTTGGCCGAGGCCGCCTCGTTGATGAGCGGCCCGACGTCGGTCGCGGGATCGAGCCCATCGCCGAGCCGGAGCCGGCCGACGCGCTCGACCAGGCGCTCGAGCAGGGCCTCGCGGACCGGCTCCTCGACGACGACGCGGCTGCAGGCGGTGCAGCGCTGGCCCGTGGTGCCGAACGCCGACCAGACGATGCCCTCGACCGCGAGGTCGAGGTCGGCGTCGGCCAGCACCGCGATGGCATTCTTGCCGCCGAGCTCCAGGCTGACCCGCTTGAGGCGGCGCGCCGCGCGTTCGGCGATCCGCTTGCCGGTCGCGGTGTGGCCGGTGAACGAGATGACCGGCACGTCCGGCGACTCGACGAGGGCCTCGCCAACCTCGCCGCCCGATCCCGTCACGAGGTTGACGGTGCCCGGCGGGAAGCCGGCCTCCTCCATGAGCTCGACCAGGAGGGTCGCGCAGAGCGGCGTGTCGGAGGCAGGCTTGAAGACGACGGTGTTGCCGGTGACAAGGGCCGGCATCATCTTCCAGCAGGGGATCGCGACCGGGAAGTTCCACGGCGTGACGATGCCGGCCACGCCGATCGGCTCGCGGACGCTCATCGCCCACTTGTCTGGCAGCTCGGAAGGGACCGTGTCGCCGAACAGCCGACGGCCCTCGCCGGCCATCAGATAGGCGATGTCGATGCCCTCCTGGACGTCGCCGCGGGCCTCCGCCAGGACCTTCCCCATCTCGCGGGTCATCGCCCGCGCCAGCGTCTCCTTGTGCTCGGCGAGGAGGCCGGCGAAGCGGTAGAGGATCTCCCCGCGCTTCGGAGCGGGCGTCCGACGCCAGGCTGGGAACGCCTCCTCGGCGGCCCGGATCGCCCGCGCGCTGTCGGCGGCGTCGGCCGCCTGGAAGCGCCCGACGACATCTCGCGTGTCGGCCGGGTTGCGGCTCTCGAACTGGCGGCCGGTCCCGCTCTCGACCCACTCCCCGCCGATGAACAGGCGGTGGGTGGGGATCTCCGGCGTCGCCTCGGGCGCCGCCGCTGTGGCGGCCGGTCCGGTCACGCGGGCAGCCCGGGGCGCGGCGGGCACGCCGTCGCGATCGTCGCGGTCGTCTCCGTCATCGTTCGTCGATCTCCTGTCCGGGCCTCAGACCCGCTCGAAGGCCATCGCGACCGACCCTCCGCCGCCCAGGCAGAGGGTCGCCAGGCCGTAGCGTCCCTGTCGCCGGCGCAGCTCGTGGAGCAGCGTCGCCACGATCCGCGCGCCGCTGGCTCCGATCGGATGGCCGAGGGCGATGGCGCCCCCATTGACGTTGACCTTCGACCAGTCGAAGTCGAGCTCCCGCCCGTCGGCCAGGACCTGGGCGGCGAAGGCCTCGTTGATCTCGACCAGGTCGAAGTCCTCGATCGCCAGGCCGGTCTTCTCGAGCAGCCGGCGGACGCCCTGGACGGGGGCCAGGAACAGCCACTCGGGCTCGACCTCGGCCTGGGCGTAGCCGACGATCCGGGCGAGCGGCGTCAGGCCTTGGCGCTCGACGGCGCGCTCGCTCGCGACGATCGTCGCGGCGGCCCCGTCGGTGAGGCCGGGCGAGTTGCCGGCTGTGACGCTCCCCTCACCGGCCTCGCCCGCCGCGTCGGCGGGCAGGGCGAACGCCGGCTTCAGGCGGGCCAGGGCCTCGGCGCTCGTGTCGCGTCGCGGGCTCTCGTCGGTCGACACCTCCGTCGAGCGGCCCTTCGCGTCGGTGACCGGGACGGGAACGAGCTCGTCGGCGAACCGACCGGCGTCCATGGCCGCGACGGCGCGGCGGTGGCTCTCGAGAGCATAGGCGTCCTGGTCCTCGCGGCTCACCTCCGCCCGGAGGGCCACGCGCTCGGCGTGCGTCCCCATGTGGCACGCCCCGAAGCTGCACCAGAGCCCGTCGAGGACGGTCGCGTCCTGGATCACGCCGTCGCCGAGCCGGTAGCCGAAGCGGGCCTTGGGCAGCAGGTACGGGGCGAGGCTCATGTTCTCCATGCCGCCGGCCACGACGAGCTCGGCGTCGCCGGCCCGGATCTCCGCCGCGGCGAGCATGATCGCCTTGAGGCCCGATCCGCAGACGCGGTTGATGGTGGTGGCGGGGGTCGTCGCGGCCAGGCCCGCGCCGAGCGTCGCCTGGCGCGCTGGTGCCTGGCCGGCACCGGCCTGGAGGACCTGGCCCATGAGGACCTCGTCCACGGCCGCGGTCGCCGGGTCCAGACCGGCCCGCTCGAGCGCGGCGCGGATCGCGGTGGCGCCGAGCTGGGTCGCCGGCGTCGTCGACAGCCCGCCGCCGAACCTGCCGATCGGCGTGCGGGCGGCGCTGACGAGGTAGACGCGGCCATTCGGCGCGCCGTCCGTCGGCCTCGGGCCGCCCGTCGTCCGGTCCGTGCTCACCCGACCGCCTCCATCGACTTCGCCGCCGCCGCGGCCTCCGTCGTCGCCCGTTGCGGCGTCGTACCTGCCGGCTCCGCGGCCTCTGCCGTCCGATCGTCCATGCCGTCGAATCTACACCGCCGCGTCCGCCCGCCCGGATGGCGACAGCCGGACCGGCAGGCGCCGGCGACGCCGACACTGGTACGTGTCGGCGAAGCGCCGACGACCAGCGACCTGCTCGCTCGCCACGCCGAGGCCGGCGCGACCCTGGCCCGGCGGCTACCCGCGGGCCCGGTCCAGCACCGCATCGGCCACGATGAGCCGGTGGATCTGGTTCGTGCCCTCGTAGATCTGGGCGCCCTTGGCGTCGCGCATGAGCCGCTCGACGCCGGTCTCCCGTGAGTAGCCCGACGCGCCGAACAGCTGGACCGCGTCGGTCGCGACCCGCATCGCCGCGTCGGAGGCCGTCCACTTGGCGAGGGACGAGACCTCGGCCAGCGACTCGCCGCGGTCCTTCGCGACGGCCGCGAGCCGGGTGAGCGCGCGCGCGGCCGCGACCTCGCGGGCCATCTCCGCGAGCAGGAAGCGGACGCCCTCCTGCTCCGCGAGCGGGCCGCCGAACGCGCGCCGCTGCTGGACGTAGGCCGCGGCCTGTTGCAGCGCCGACGCGGCAAGCCCAGTACACGCCGCGGCGACGGAGATCCGGCCCTCGCCCAGGGCCGAGAGGGCGATGCGGTAGCCCTGGCCCTCCTCGCCGAGGCGGTTCGCGGCGGGCACGACCGCCTGGTCGAAGACGAGCTCCGCGGCGGGGCAGGCGCGGATGCCCATCTTGTGCTCCCGCCGGCCCATCCGGAAACCGGGCGTGTCGCGCTCGACGAGGAAGGCCGTGATGGCCGAGGGCCCGGCCGCCGGGTCGAGCGTCGCGAACACGAGGTAGCGCTCGGCCTCCGGCGCGTTGGTGATCCAGATCTTCGTCCCGGACAGCCGGTACGAGCCGTCGGCCTGGCGCGTCGCCCGCGTCCGGATCGCTGCCGCGTCCGAGCCCGCCGACGGCTCGGTCAGGGCGAAGGCCCCGAGCGCCTCGCCGGCCAGCATCGCCGGCAGCCAGCGCGCCCGCTGCTCGTCGGTCCCCCAGGTCACGACAGGCAGCTGCGAGAGGACGTGGACGGACAGCGTGATCGCCGTGGCCAGGTCGGCCCGCCCGAGCTCCTCCATGGCAAGAGCCCAGCCCAGGTACGAGAATCCGCCACCGCCCGCCGACTCGGGGATCGGCGCGGCGGTGAGGCCGAGCTCGCCGAGGCGCGCGAAGAGCGAGCGGTCGAACGCCTCCGACTCGTCGCGCTCGATGGCGCCGGGCGCCACCTCGCGCTCGGCGAACTCGCGGGCGGTGGCCTGGAGGAGCCGCTCCTCCTCGCTGAGCGGCCAGCTCGGCTCGGGGCCGCGGACGGGCACGGTCGCCTCCTGTGGACGACGTACGCGGGGACGTGACTCTCGACGGGCTTCGCCGGGGCTGACGACGCCGGTAGGATAGCCGGAAGCGCGCCACGCATCCGGCGCGCAGCCACGGGGTACTCGCGGTGTCGAGCCAGCAGTCACGCGACGCCGGCGCGGGCGTCGGGCTGGCCCCGAGCGCCCGACCGGCCGATCCATACCGGATCCTGTTCCAGGAGGCGCCCGAGCCGCTGCTGCTGCGCGACGAGGGCGGCCGCATCCTGGACGCCAACGAACCGTGCGCGGCCCTGCTGGGCGTGCGCCGGGAAGACATGATCGGCCGCGGCGTCGGGGAGTTCCTCGAGGTCGGCGCCGTCGTCGGCGGCGCCCGGCGCAGCCGGATCGCGACGACGCGGCTCACCTTGAGCGAGGCGAGGGCCCGTCACGCTGCCGGCCGGTCGTTCCCGGCCGAGCTCACGACCGTCCCCGTGGAGGTGGACGGCCGCCGGGCCGCCTTCGTGCGGATCGTGGACACCGGGCCCCGCCGGCGGGTCGAGCAGACCCTGGAGGAGCTGGCCGCGCTCGTCGGGCTCGCCCAGGGCAGCGCCGACCCGGCGGAGGTCGCGCGTCGCGCCCTCGCCGTGTTGGGCCGCGGCTTCGGCTCGGATGCCGAGGTGTTCGGCGTGTTCGAGGGTGACCGGTTCGAGGTCTCGGCGTACCGGGGCCTGCCCCGCCGGACCGTGGCCGCGCTCGCCGCGAGGCGGCCTCAGGACACCCCGATCGGCCGCCGCGTCCTCGCCGAGCCCGGGCCGCAGGACCTGGACCTCGGCTCGAGCGGCCAGGTCAGCGAGGCATTGCGCGCCATCCTCCTCGCGGCCGGGCTGCGGCACGAGTGGGTCATCCCGATCCGGCTCGGCGAGCACCGCATCGGCGTGGTCGGGCTGCTGTGGCGGGAGGCGCCGGCGGACCCGTTCGACCCGGGCCGCCTCGACCTCTTCGGGCGGGCGATCGGCCTCGCCCTCGACAACGCCGGGATGCGCGATCGGATCGAGGCCGACGTCGTCGAGCGGTCGCGCCTGGAGGACTCCGCTCGGGTGGCCGCCCTCATCGTCGACCAGATCGACGAGGCGATCGTCGTCACGGGGGCCGAGCGGCGGGTGACGGCCTTCAACCCCGCCGCCGAGCGGCAGTACGGCCTGTCGGCTGAGGCCGCGATCGGGCAGCGCTTCGAGGACCTCATCGACTCGACCGACCTGGACGGCCGTCTCTTCGACGATCGCGCGTACGAGACGATCCGGCGCGAAGGCGTCTTCCGGGCGCGCGTGCTCCATCGGCCGCGGTCTGGCGACCGCGCCGGCCGACAGCTCGTGATCGACCTCACCCTGGTCCCGATCCGCGACGAGGGCGGCGTCGAGGTGGGCGTCCTCGGCGTCAACCGGGACGTGAGCGCGAGCGCCCGCCTGGAGGCCGAGCTGGCGACGCTGGCCGGCCTGGCGACGGCCACCGGCCAGGCCCGCGACCGGCGCGACATCGGGGGCGCGGCCCTCGAGCGGCTGTGCGAGGCCCTGGCCGCCGACGGTGGCCTGATCTTCACCTACGACGGCGACGAGCAGTCCATCGCCGCCGCCGTCGCCGTCCCGCCCGAGATCGTCGCCGCGATCGAGGCGACCGCCGCCAGCGACAGCCCGCTCCTCTCCCGGTTGGTCGAGGCGGGGGGCCTGGCCTTCGTGGATATCGAAACCGCCCCCCTCACGGAGCCCGTCCGCGTCCTGGCCGGCGGTCTCGGCTTCAGCCTCGTCCTTTTCGTCGCACTGGAGATCGGCGGCGCGGTCACCGGCATCCTGGCGTTGGCCTGGTACGACGCCCCGTCGCCCCGACCGGGGGAGGCGCTCATCCGCCAGGCCGGGGCCAACCTCGCGACCAGCCTGGAGAGCGCCCGGCTGTTCCGGGCGCTCGAGGCCCGGATGGAGACCGAACGGCGGCTGATGACCCGCCTCGAGGCGCTGGTCGAGCTGACCAGGCTGCCCGAGCAGGACGCCGCCGGCGAGCCATTCCTGCGCGCCCTCGTGAGTCGCGCCGTCGAGCTGGTCGGCGCGCGCGCGGCCTTCCTGGGCGGTCCCGTCGGGGACCGGTTCGAAGTCCACGAGTCGGTCGACCTCAACGAGGAGCTCCTCGACTTCGTGGCGAATGCCTCGCCGGACGATCTGTGGTTCTGGCGCGAGCTGCAGACCGGGGGACATGCCTTCCTGCGCGGCCTCGTGCCCGGCGAAGCGAACCCCTTGATCCTGCCCATCGCCGGCCGACTCGGCCTGCGCTCCTACGCGGCCCTCCCGATCGTCGACGAGGGCCGCGTCGTGGCCGCCCTGGTCCTCCACTTCGAAGAGCCGCTCGAGGAGGTCGCCCTCGACGCGCGGACGCTCGAGGCCATCGGCCGGGTCGTGACCATCGCCGTCGCCAACGCCGGACTCGGCGAGCGGCTCGCCGCGGCGGTCCTCCGGGAGCAGCGAGTGTCCGCCGAACTGCAGGCCCTGCAGGACCTGACCCTGCTCAGCGACGAGCGGGACGACCTGCCGGCGCTCGCCACGGCCACCGGCCGGCGGATCATGCAGGCTGCCGGCGCCGCCGGCGCGGCGTACATGCTGCTCGACGAGACGGCGGATCGGCTGCGGACCGTCTGGGCGAGTGGCGTCGCGCTGGGCCCCCAGACTCGCCTCGAGAGCGAGCCGGCGAGCGAACGGACGGTCGTGCGGCGACTGCGCGAGGGCGAGGCGTACCTGCTCCGCTACGACGATCCGAGCGTCCGACCCCGGACTGCGGCGTATGCCCGGGCGGAAGGCCTGCAGGCCTACGCCGCCCTCCCGCTGCGGGTCGACGGCCGCCTCGTCGGCCTCATCCGGCTCGAGTGGCGGGAACTCCCCGAGGCCGGCGACCGCACCGCCGCCCTGCTCGCGCCGATGGCCCGCACCGCCAGCATCTCGCTGGCGAACTTCCGGCTGCGGCAGGAGCTGCTCGAGCGCGCCGAGACCGAGCGCAGCGTGACCCGCCGCCTGGCCGCCCTCGACGAGCTGACCCGGCTCGGAGCCGAGGCCACCGACTTCGCCGCCCTCGCCGAGCGGACGGCGAGCCTCGTCCGGGAGGCGCTGGGCGCCGGCGGCGTCGTCTACGGGACGCTGCGCGACGGCGGGGAGGCGTACGACATCACCGCCTCGGCGGGCCGCGTGGCCGAGTACCTGCCCTGGCTGGCGAACCTGCGCCCGATCGACGTGCCGGCCGTCCAGCGCATCCTGGCCGGTTCCGGCGGGGTGCTGGCCGATTACGGCGGCACCATGTCCACGGTGGAGGGCCAGGCCCTCGGACGGCGGGTCGGGTACCGGAGCTTCGCCGTGGTGCCGATCCGGTTCCGGGGCGAGCTGTTCGGGATCCTGACCTGCCTCTTCGAGCCGCCGCGTGACGAGCTCGCCATCGACGAGGTCGCGCTTGACTCGGTCGCCCGCGTCGCCGGCATCTCGCTCGCCAACTTCCGGCTGCGGACGGAGCTGGAGGCCCGGGCCGCTGCGCAGGAAGCGCTCGCCGGGCGGCTCGCCGCGCTCGACGAGCTGACGCTGATCGGCGAGCAGGCGGGCTCGTTCGACGAGCTCGCCGCGCGGACGGCCCGGCTGGTCCGGGCCGCCCTCGGTGCCCGGGCCGTCGTCTACGGCGAGATGACCCCCGACGACCGCTACGAGGTGCAGGGCATCGACGGCGAGCTGGGGCCGTTCGCCGACTTCCTGGCCGGGCTCCGGCCGCGTCGATCGCCGGGCGTCCAGGCCATGCTCGCCGGCGCGCGCAGTGTCCTCGCCGACTACGAGCCGGGCCGGGCCATGCCCGAGGGCCTGGAGGCCGCCGCCGCGAGCGGCGTCCGCGCTTACGCCCTCATCCCCGTCCGCGTCAGCGACGAGCTCGTCGGACAGATCTTCTGCATCTTCGACGAGCCGATCGCCGCCCTGCCGTTCGATGCCGACGACCTGGATTCGGTCGCCCGCGTGGCCGGCATCTCGCTCAGCAACTTCCGCCTCCGGGACCGCCTCGTGTCGTCCGAGGAGCGCTACCGGACGCTGTTCGAGGAATCGCCCGACGCGCTGTTGCTCTACGGCCTCGACGGGCGGCTGCTCGACTGCAACGAAGCGGGGGCGCGCCTGCTCGGCGGCCCGCGCGAGGCGGTTCTCGGGCGACTGGCCGTGGAGCTGAGCGGCGTCCCGGTCGAGGAGTTCCAGCGCCGCTGGGACGCCGTCCTCGCTGGCGGGCGCGGCTCGTTCCGCGGCCTCGCCCGGCGGCTCGACGGGACGACGGTGCCCGTCGACGTCGAGGTCCGCGTCGTCCACATCGCCGACCGCGTCCGCCTCCTCGTCCTCGAGCGCGACGTCTCCGACCAGGAGCGGCTCCAGCAGGAGCTGCTCCAAGCCCAGAAGATGGAGGCCCTCGGCCAGCTCGTCTCCGGCGTCGCCCACGAGCTCAACAACCCGCTCGCCGCGGTGGTCGGCTTCAGCCGCCTCATCGAGACGGACCCGCGCCTGCCCGTGGACATGCGCCACGACGCGGGCCTGCTTTCGCAGGAGGCCGAGCGGACGAGGCGGATCGTCTCCAACCTGCTCGACTTCGCGCGACAGCGCCCGCCGGAGCGGCGCCCGACCGACCTGGCGACGCTCGTCCGCTCCGTCCTCGACCTGCAGGCCTACGCCCTCGACGCTGCGCGGGCGACGGTCGAGCTCGACTTCCCGGCGGACCTGCCGCCGGTCGACGTCGACCGCGCCCAGCTCCAGCAGGTCCTGCTGAACCTCGTGCTCAACGCGGGCCAGGCGATCGCCGGCTCCGGGCAGCCCGGCCGGATCCTCGTCGCCGCCCGCTCGAGCGGCGGAGAGCGGGACGCCGCCGCGACGCCGGCCGTGGTGCGGCTCGAAGTCTGCGACGACGGTCCTGGGGTCGCGCCGGACGTGGCCGACCGCATCTTCCTGCCCTTCTTCACGACCAAGGAGCCTGGCAAGGGGACCGGCCTCGGCCTGTCCGTCTCGTTCGGCATCGTCAGCGCCCACGGTGGTCGCCTGTGGCACGAGCCAGGCCCGTCCGGCCGCGGGGCTCGCTTCGTGATGGAGCTGCCCATCGAGGCCCCGGCGCGCGCCGCAGTCGATGTCGAGAGGGCAGGGGGACCGGTCGCCGGAGGCGCGGCCGACGAGGTGAGGCCAGGTCGCAGGTCGTCGGGAACGCCGGCGGACCAGCGGGCGCCGACCGACGGCCCTCGCGGCCGGGACCGCGAGAGCCTGCCCGTGATCCTCGTCCTCGACGACGAATCCTCGATCCGCCAGCTCCTGGCGCGGACGCTCGCCTTCGCCGAGGTCCTGCCGAACGCATCCGGCGAGGAGGCGCTCGCCCTGCTCCGAGAGCGGACGGTGGACCTGATGCTGGTCGATCACCGGATGCCGGGGCTGAGCGGCACCGACTTCTACGAGGCGGCGGTGGCCATCCGACCCGACCTCGCCGGCCGGACGATCTTCATGAGTGGCGACGTCCTGAACCCCGAGCTGCAGGGCTTCGCCGAGCGGCACGGCATCACCCTGCTGGCCAAGCCGTTCAACGTCGCCGATGTCGCCCACCTCGTCCTCGACGTGCTCGACGGCGGTACGGCAGGGGCGGGCTGAGCGCCCCCGCATCGACGGTCAGCGCGGGTACTCGTAGAAGCCGGCGCCCGTCTTCTGGCCCAGCCGACCCTCCGCGACGAGTCGCTCCAGGACGGCCGGCGGGGCGAAGCGCTCGTCGCCGAGCCCCTCGTGGAGCACCCGCATGACGTTGAGGCAGACGTCGAGGCCGATGAAGTCCGCGAGCTGGAGCGGCCCCATCGGGTGGTTCAGGCCGACCCGGGCCCCCGTGTCGATGTCCTCGGCCGTGCCGAGCCCCTCCTCGTACGCCAGCATCGCCTCCCGCAGCAGCGGCATGAGGGTGCGGTTGACGATGAACCCGGGCCGGTCGGCGCTGACGATGACCTGCTTGCCGAGCTCCCCGGCCAGCGCCCGGATGGCGGCCTCGGTCCCGTCGTCCGTCCGGCTGCCCCGGATCAGCTCGATCAGCGGCATGACCGGGACGGGACTGAAGAAGTGCATCCCGACGAACGCCGCGCGCCGCCCCTCGGCGAGCGCGCTCGCCAGGCGGTCGATGGAGATCGAGCTCGTGTTGGTGGCGAAGATGGCCCGCCCGGGGGCCACGCCGTCGAGCTCGCGCCAGAGGGCGGTCTTGACGGCCTCGTCCTCGAAGACGGCCTCCACGACGAGGTCGGCGTCGTAGGCCCGCCCGATGTCGTCCGTCGCCTCGATCCGGGCGAGGATCGCCGTGTGCTCCGCGGCTTCGAGCTTGCCTTTGCCGACCGCCCGCTCCAGGTTCCCGGCGACGCGGTCGCGGCCGGCGGCGGCGCGGGCCAGCTCGGGCTCGTAGAGGACGACCTGCTTGCCGGCCGCCGCATGGACCTGGGCGATGCCGTGGCCCATCAGGCCGGCCCCGGCGACGAAGACGCGCTCGATGCTCACGCTCACCTCCTCCGTCGCGGAGCGTAGCGCAGGCGGTGCCGGCCGGGTGACACCCAGGGCCCGGCGGACCGTCAGCCCGGTGCGCCGCCGCGGGTGAGCGCTTCGAGCAGGACGTCGGCCGCCGCGTACGGGTCGAGCTCGTGGGCGGCGACGCGGGCGATCGTCTCCTCGCCGAGGCCACGGCCCACGGCGCGGCCGTCCCGGAGCCGCTCGCGGAGTCGATCGCCGAGCGCGGCCCAGACCTGTGCCTCCGCGCGGGCGAGCCGCGCTCCCTGTCCGTCCCGGCCGCGGGTCGTCTCGCGGTGTCGGTCCAGGGCGGCCAGCAGGCCGGGCACGCCCTCGCCCGTCGCGGCGGTGGTGACGAGGACCTCCGGCCGCTTCGGCCGCGGGCGGGCGCGCCCACCGACCCCGCCGTCGTCCCCGGCCGCCGCGGCCGCGGTCAGCATCGCCCGGAGCTGGCTCGCCGTCCGCTGCGCCCCGGGGCGGTCGCCCTTGTTCACCACGACCAGGTCCGCCACTTCCAGCAGGCCGGCCTTGATGGCCTGGATCTCGTCGCCCATCTCGGGGGCCTCCAGGACCACCGTCGTGTCGGCCGCGGCGGCGACCTCCACCTCGCTCTGGCC
>DASVYJ010000140.1:0-49573 GCA_036392215.1 Candidatus Limnocylindrales bacterium
CCGAGGCCGTCCCAGCGTCCCGAGCGTCCCCCCGGCGCGGCGCGGGGACCCCCGGCGGTCCGCGGAGTCGCCTTGACCCTCGAGACGCTCCCGCGCGGCTGGTGGGGCTACCACTGGTCGCCGCCGCACCCCCGCTCGATCCTCGAGCTCATCGCCGCCGGCTCCCTCGACGTCGAGCTGGCGGCCCTGCTGTGGCTCCTGGTCGAGGGGCGCCTGCCGGTCATCATCGCCGCCGGGCCGCCGCTGGCCGGCAAGTCGACGACGCTGACGGCGCTGCTCGACTTCCTGCCGTCGGACACGCGACCCGTCTACCTGGGCGGCTGGGGCGAGGAGTTCGGCTGGCTGCCCGAGGCGTCCGAGCTCGGCTGGCGGGCCGACTCGCCTCTGCGTCCGCCGGGGGCGGGTTCACGGCCGACGGATCCGGCGCCGTCGGACGTGGCCGTCGCGCCCGTCCACCCGGGCTCGAGCTACCTCCTGGCGGCCGAGCTGAGCGACCACCTGCCCGTGTACACCTGGGGCGAGCGGGCCCGCGTCTTCCTGCGCGCCGCGAGCCGCGGCTACGGCATCGGCACGACGGTCCACGCCGAGTCGCTGGCGGAGGTGCTCGCCCAGCTCGCCGCGCCACCGGTGTCGCTCGCCGAGGACGAGCTGCGCTGGCTGGGCATCGTCCTCGTCGTCGGCCTGGTCGACGCCACGGGGCGGCCGCTCGGGTTCGCCGACCTCGGCGACGCCGAACTGGGTCCGTTCGAGCCCGGGCTGCGGCGCCGCATCGTCGCGGCCCACTACCTCCGGCCGCCGGAGCGCGACGCCGGCGGCCACGTCCAGCGCCGCCCGCCGGCCGTCCTCGCGACGTGGGACCCGCGGACCGACGGGTTCGCGCACTTCGCCTGGGGCGTCACGGCGGAGCTCGCCGAGCGCGTCCGACGCACCCCGGCTGCCTTCGAGCGCGAGCAGGCCAGGCGCGCTGCCGCCCTGACGGACCTCGTCCGGCGCGGGGAGACGAAGCCGTCCGCCGTCGCCGTCGCGCTCCGAGCCGTCGCCGACTCGGACCCTCCCGGAGCACGCCTCGCGCCGTCCGGACGCGCTGCCGCGCACCTCGGCCATGACCACCCCGGCTCGCCCCAGGTCGTCGCCACGCCATCCACGGCCGCCCTCCCAGCCGAACCTGTCCCCGCCGATCCTTCCACGAGGCACTGATGGACCAGACCGCCCGCCCCGGCACCCTCCGCGAGCTCCGCGCCGCCGGCTACCGCCCTCGCACCGTGAAGGAGGAGATGCGGGCGAACCTGCTGCTCCGCCTCGGCGAGGCGTCGGCCATCTTCCCCGGCATCGTCGGCTACCAGGATTCCGTCCTGCCCGCCGTCGAGAACGCGATCCTGGCTGGCCAGGACATCGTCTTCCTCGGCGAGCGCGGCCAGGGCAAGACGCGGATGGCCCGCCTCCTCGTCGGGCTCCTCGACGCCGAGATCCCCGTCGTGCGGGGCGGCGAGCTGCACGACGACCCGCTTGCGCCGATCTCGCCGTCGGGCCGCGCGATCGTCGCCGAGCAGGGGGATGAGACGCCGATCGAGTGGCTGCCCCGCGACCGGCGGTACGCCGAGAAGCTGGCCACGCCCGACATCACCATCGCCGACCTCATCGGCGAGGTCGACCCGATCAAGGTCGCCGAGGGCCGCTACCTGTCCGACGAGCTGACCCTCCACTACGGCCTCATCCCCCGCGCCAACCGCGGCATCTTCGCCATCAACGAGCTGCCGGATCTGGCGGAGCGGATCCAGGTCGGCCTGCTGAACATCCTCGAGGAGCGCGACGTCCAGATCCGCGGCTATGTCATACGCCTCCCGCTGGACCTGTTCGTCGTGGCCAGCGCCAACCCGGAGGACTACACCAGCCGCGGCCGCATCATCACCCCGCTGAAGGACCGCCTCGGGTCGCAGATCCGGACGCACTACCCGCGCAGCCTGGAGCACGAGATCGCGATCATGCGCCAGGAGTCGCTGCGCTTCGGCGACGAGGAGGGGACCCCGAGCGTCCTCGTGCCGCTCTTCATGGAGGAGCTGCTCGCGGAGCTGACCCACCTGGCGCGGCGCTCCCCGGAGATCAGCCAGCGCTCCGGCGTCTCGGTCCGCGTCTCGGTCGCCAACCTCGAGGTCCTCCGGGCGGCCGCGCTCAAGCGGGCCGTCCGGCTCGGCGAACCGACCGCCGCGCCGCGCGTCTCGGACCTGGGCGCCGCCGTCGCGTCGACGACGGGCAAGATCGAGCTGGAGACGATGGGCGACGAGTCGCCGGAGGAGCGGATCGTCGAGCGGCTCATCACGAAGGCGCTCTTCACGACGTTCAACCGGCGCGTCTCCGTGGACGACCTCGACGAGGTGGTCAGCGCGTTCGAGGGCGGCCTGGTGGTCGAGACGGGCGACCGCGTGGCCTCGCGCGAGTATGTCCGCTGGGCGCACGAGATCCCGGGCCTGGGCGCTGGCGCACGGGCCTTGCTGACCGCCGCCGGGGTCGCGGGGGGCGGCAGCGGTGTGGCCGGCGCGGGTAGTGTCGCCGAAGCGAACCGCCGCACCGCGGCCGCGGCGGACGATCCCGCGGTCCTCGCCAGCGCGGTCGAGTTCGTGCTGGAGGGCCTGCACCTCCAGCGCCGCATCAACAAGGACCGCAGCGCGACCGGCACGGTCTACCGCCGATGACCGATTACGTCCCCGACCGGCGCGACCTGCGCGGCTTCGTGCCGGGCGCCGGCGCCACCGACGCGGCGACCCTCGGCCCCGGGCCGCAGCGGAACCGCTTCTCGCGCTGGGACGGCTCACAGCGCCTGCCGGACCTCGACGCGGACGAGATCATGGACGCCCTCGCGGACGACCTGATGGCAGAGGGCGACGTCGGGGAGGCCCTTCGTCGGCTGATGGAGCGCGGCTGGCGCTCCGATGACCCGACCCGCGGCCATATGGCGGGCCTCCAGGATCTCCTCGACCGCCTCCGTGAGCAGCGCCGCGAGGTCCAGGAGCGCTATCAGCTCGGCGACGTCCTGAAGGACGTCCGCGAGGAGCTGGAGGGGATCGTCAGGACCGAGCGAGCGGGCATCGAGCGCCGGCTGGCGGATGCGGACGGCGCGCGCCGAGAGCCGACGCCGCCTCGGGACGCCGCGTCGGACGAGACGGGCGCGGATGCGGCGGACGCAGGCGCGGCCGGCGCGGGTGCGGCCGGCGCGGCGGGGCAGGGGAGCGACGAGGCGAGCACCCGGCTGGCGTCCGACGAGCGGTCGGCCGAGCGCGAGCCGGCTCGGTCAGGCGATGCTGCGCCTGGACCGGCCCGACCGGCTGACGAGCAGCTCGACGACGCGCGGCTGCGGCGGATGGTGCGGGACATGGCGGCTCGCCGCCTCGAGCGGCTGGACGAGCTGCCGCCGGACGTCGGCGGGCGGATCCGGGGCCTCCAGGAGTACGACTTCCTGGAGCCGGAGGCGCGGGAGCGCTTCCAGGCCCTGGTCGAGAAGCTCCAGCGCCAGGTCCTCGACCAGTACGTCCAGGGTATGGCCGACGCACTCAAGGGGATGACGCCCGAGCAGCTGGCCGCGAACCGCGAGATGGTCCGCGACCTGAACCAGCTCCTCCAGGAGCGGCTCGCCGGCGGCGACCCGGATGCCTCGGCGTTCCTGGCCCAGCACGGCGCGTTCTTCCCGGGGGCCCGGAACCTGGACGACGTCATCGAGCAGCTCGCCGAGCGGATGGCGGCGATGCAGTCTCTCCTGCGCTCGATGAGCCCCGAGCAGCGGGCCGAGCTCGAGTCGATGGTCGACGCTCTGCTCCGCGACGACCGCCTGCGCTGGGACCTCGCCCAGCTCGCCGGCACGCTGGACCAGCTGCTGCCGGGAGGGCTGGGCGAGCGGTTCCGCTTCCGCGGCCAGGAGGGCCTCGGCCTCGAGGGCGCCCTGCAGCAGATGGCGCGGCTTGGCCAGCTCGACGCCCTGGAGGGCGAGCTCGGCTCGGTCGAGGCGCCGGGCGATCTGGGCCGGATCGACCGGGAGCAGGTCCGCGACCTGATCGGCGACGACGCGGCACGGGACCTCGACGCGCTCGACGCCCTGGCCCGCCGGCTCGAGCAGGCCGGCTACCTCGAGCGCCTCGGCGAGCGCCTCGAGCTCACCCCGCGCGGCTCGCGGCGGGTGGGCCAGAAGGTCCTCGACGACCTCTTCGCCCGGCTCCGCAAGGACGCCTTCGGCGAACACCCCGTCGATCGCGCCGGTGGCGGGGGCGAGCGCGCGGAGGGGACCAAGACGTACGAGTTCGGCGATCCCTTCCACCTCGACCTGCGGGCGACCGTCTCGAACGCCCTCGCCCGGCCGGAGAACGCACCCGCGCCCTTCGGGGCGCGAGTTGTCGGCGACCCGCTCCGGCTCCGCGCCGGGGATTTCGAGGTCTACCGGACGGAGGAGCAGTCGCGGACGTCGACGGTCCTCCTCGTCGACATGAGCCGCTCGATGCTGCTGCGGGGCTGCTTCGTGGCAGCCAAGAAGGTCGCCGTCGCGCTCGACACCCTCATCCGGACGCAGTTCCCGCGGGATCACCTGTCGGTCATCGGCTTCGCCTACTACGCCCGCGAGATCCGGCCCGAGACGCTCGCCACGCTCTCCTGGCACGGCTACGAGTACGGCACGAACCTCCAGCACGGCCTGATGCTCGCCCGCCGCATCCTGGCGCGGCAGCACGGCGGCAACCGCGAGATCGTGGTCATCACCGACGGCGAGCCGACCGCCCATTTCGAGGACGGCCAGGTCGAGTTCAGCTACCCGCCGACGCGGCGGACGATCCAGGAGACGCTGCGCGAGGTCGGCCGCTGTACGAAGGAGGGGATCACGATCAATACGTTCATGCTCGAGCGGTCACGGGCCCTCGCGGAGTTCGTGGCCCACATGACGCGGCTCAACAAGGGCCGGGCGTTCTACGCATCCCCGGAGCACCTCGGCGAGTACGTCCTCGTCGACTGGGTCGGCATGCGCACCGCCCACCGCTGACGCCGCCGGTGACGGATGACCGCCCGCACGTCAGCCCGCGGGCGGCGCCTTCGGCTCGATGATCCCGAGGGCGTTGCCGCTCGGGTCGATGATCCAGGCCGCCCAGGCGTAGCCCATGTCCGCGATCCCGTCCGCGTCCGTCTTCGGGTCGGGCTCATCGTAGGACTCGATCCGGACGCCGCGAGCCCGGAGGTCGCGCAGCTCCGCGTGGAGGTCCGGGACGCGCCACGCAAGCTGCGTCTGGCTGTCGGCGGTCCCGACCGTGCTCAGCGTCACGATCACCTGGGACCCGCCGCCGCAGCGGAAGATGATCCGCTCCTCGTCCTGGCGGAGGATCTCGAGACCGAGGAGGTCGTGGTAGAAAGCCCGGGTCGCGGCGAGGTCCTTCGACAGCAGGATCGGGAAGACGGGGTGGTCGCCGAGCATGGTGGGCTCCCTTCGGCGCTGGGCGAGGACGCCGCGGGCCGTTTCGCGGCCGTGGACCCAGCGGCGAATCGTAGCGCGGCGGTCCAGCGCGGGATCGGGTCCCCGCGTCCCGTCGGCCACCGTCCCCGACCGGGCCGTCCGGCCTGGCGGACGGGACCGCGAGGGGCCGCCCGGCAGGGGAGGCCTCCGGTGGGGCCGGGGTACGATGGCCGGGACCAACCACGGCCTACCCACCGCCGGCGTCGATCGCCCCCAGTCGAGCCGCGGTCCGGACCCGCCGCGCCCGCTCGACGGCCGCGGCCCTCTCGGGAGGAATCCATGCCTCACGTCGCCGGCTCCGTCTCGGAGCTGCTGGCCAACCTGGACGGCGTCGCCCGCCTCGACGGGGAGCGCCTCGTCATCAGCGACGAGGCCGGCTTCCGCTCCCGCGCCGCGGCGGATCTCGCCTGGACCGCCACGTTCAGCGAGGACGCGGCGACCGTCGAGGCCGCCCGCTGGATCGTCTGGGAGGCGAGCCAGGCGCTGGGTGCGCAGTCGGCTTCGATCGAGGCGCTGTACCGCGCCCGCGCCCGCGACGAGTATCAGGGCCTCACCGTCCCCGCGATCAACCTCCGCGCGCAGACCTTCGACATGGCCCGGGTCATCCTCGAGACGGCCCGCCGGGACGACGCGGCGGCCGTCATCTTCGAGCTCGCCCGGTCCGAGCAGACGTACACCTACCAGCGCGTCTTCGAGTACGCGACGAGCGTCCTCGCCGGAGCCATCGCGGCCGGCTGGACCGGCCCCGTCTTCATCCAGGGCGACCACTACCAGTTCAACGCCAAGAAGTACGCGGCCGATCCGGAGACCGTGACCGAGGAGATCCGGAAGGCCTGTCGCGACGCCATCGCCGCCGGCTACCGGAACATCGACATCGACAGCTCGACTCTGGTCGACCTCTCGAAGGCGACGCTCGACGAGCAGCAGCACCAGAACTACGCCCGGGCGGCCGAGCTGACCGCGCTCATCCGCTCGCTCGAGGTCGACGGCGTGACGATCTCCGTCGGCGGCGAGATCGGCGAGGTCGGCAAGAAGAACTCGACGCCCGACGAGCTGCGCGCCTACCTCGACGGCTATCGCCGGGCGCTCGACGCGCGGGGCTCGAACCAGATCGGCCTCTCGAAGGTGAGCGTCCAGACGGGCACCAGCCACGGCGGCGTGCCGCTGCCGGGCGGCGGCGTCGCCGAGGTCAAGCTCGACTTCGACGTCCTGCGCGACCTGTCGGCGGTGGCCCGCTCGTACGGCCTGTCCGGGGCGGTCCAGCACGGCGCCTCGACCCTGCCCGACGAGCTGTTCCACCGCTTCCCCGCCACGGGCTGCGCCGAGATCCATCTCGCCACGGGCTTCCAGAACGCGCTGTACGAGCACCCCGCCTTCCCGGCGGAGCTGCATCGCGAGATCGAGGCCTGGTGCTTCGCCAACGCGGCCGACGAGCGCAAGGACGGCCAGACCGACACGCAGTTCGTCTACACGACGCGCAAGAAGGCGATCGGCCCGTTCAAGCGCCAGCTGTGGGACCTGCCGACGAAGGACGAGATCCTCGCCTCGCAGGCCGAGAAGGTGGACTTCCTGTTCCGCCAGCTCGGGGTGCCGGGGTCGCAGGCGCTGGTCGAGCGGTACGTCAGGCCCGTCGAGTACCACCGGCCGCTGCCGGAGGCACTCAAGGGAGCGGCTGCGGGGCGGTGACCGCCACGCGATCCCGCTGAGCGAGGCCGCCCGCGAGGGCGGCCTCTTCGCGTCCGTGGGGCGCCGGGCGTGCGGGCTCGCGCCGCGCCCGCCCGCGGCCGCCCTGCATCGCATGCTCGATAGCGGCCCTGTTCCGGCAGGTCGCCGCCCGGATCGTCCCAGCCCTGCAGTGGATGCTCCGTCGCGACATGTCACACGTCGTCAGCGTGCATCCGACGCAGGACCACGGCCGGCCGCCCCCTATTGCGCGGCCCGGCCATGCCGGCATGTCGCTTGTCGGCATCGGATACCGGATGGCCTCCGCAGGGGGTCGCGTTGTCGCGCAGCCGGCTCGCGTCGGCGGCGAGTCCACGGCCCGCCATGGCCCGTCTCAGAGCAGGACGATCGAGTTCGCCTTCGGGACGCCTCCCGCGCCGAGGATCCGCAGCGCGTCGCGACCGGGCAGCGGGAAATCGTCGGCCAGCGCCGCGGCGTCTGCACGGACGAGCGCGTGATTCGATCGGGTGGCGGCCAACAACAGGATGACCGCGGGCATCGCCGCGTCGCGCTGCTTGAGCGCGATCCGGCGCCGCAACTCCTGGACGTCCCGCGGCCGCGTCTCGGCTTCGACCGCGGCCCTGTCCTGGGTCGTGCTGACGACCGCATCCCAGGCGCGCAGGTCGCCCGGCAGCGGCAATGGGACCTCGTGCCGCCAGCGGAGCGTCGGGGCGGCGACCGCGCGAAGCCGGGCGAGCAGCCGGCGGTGGGCCTCGTCGCGGAGCGGTCGGCCGGTCGGGTAGGCGCGAACGGAAACCTCGAGGCCGACGATGCCGAGCAGTTCGACCAGGCGTTCGAGTGACACGCCGCCGCACCGTCCTCGCTCGATGCGCCCGATCTGGCTGCCACTGAGACCGATCCGACTCCCGACGAGATCCTGGCTCAGACCGCGGGCGATCCGAGCCCGGCGAGCCTCGGCCGAGAGCTCGAGGCGTATCGCGTGGGCGCGCTCGGCTGCCTCATGTCGCGTACTCGATCGGGCTGGCATGCCGGCATCCTGACGCGCGGCGCTTCACTGGGACGTAGCTGCGACGTACCGAGGCGGGACGCGGCTGAGGGGAGGTCGAGGTGGGGAACGACGCCGCGCTGTCGCCGGCGCACGTCCGGCGGCGGATCCCCCTCCGGCACTGGATGCACGATCGCGACGAGCCGTCGGGACGGGTGGCGGGATCCGGCATGGGACGCGAACAACCGACGACATCCTGGTCGTCGATCTGCACGCCGCGCGCAGCCGCGACCGAGGAGCGGGGGAGCGGGTCGTCAACGGCCAGGAGGCCGTCGCAAGCCGGCATGGGATGCAGAGACATGTGGGCGACGCCCTCGCGCTTCGTGCGGTTCTCGGACCGCAGGGGGCGACGATGTGCGAAAACCGTTGACCCGTGCAGGAACCCGCCCTATCCTCCGCGCACTCGGCGTCGCGGCGGGCGACGCCTGGCGTCCCTCGGCAGACCCGCCTTGCTCGGAGGACACCGGTGCCGCGTTCCCGCCGGCACCGGGCGAGGAGGACGACCCGTGGCGGAACCCACCCACGCGACCCCCGGCGCGGACCAGATCGCCCTGGACGACGCCCATCTGCGGTCCCTGGGCATCCGGCCGGAGCTGAAGCGGACGCTCGGCTTCCTGTCGAACTTCGCCGTCGCGTTCAGCTACATCAGCGTCTCGACCGGCACGTTCACCCTCATGGGGCTCGGCATGGCCGTGGCCGGCCCGATGTTCTTCTGGTCCTGGCCCATCGTGGCGGCGGGCCAGCTGCTCGTCGGCCTGAACTTCGCCGAGCTCTCCAGCCACTTCCCGGTCGCCGGGTCCATCTACCAGTGGTCGAAGCGGCTGACGAACAGGACCCTCGGCTGGTTCACCGGCTGGCTCTACTTCTGGGCCGGCATCCTGACCGTGACGGCCGTGGCCATCACCGTGCCGCTCGTCCTCTCGACGATCCTGGGCGTCGACGGCACCCAGATGTACGGGCCCTTCAGCTGGAACGTCTGGGTCGCCCTGGCGACCCTGGTCGTCACGACGATCATCAACGCCTTCGGCGTCCACCTGATGTCGCTCATCAACAACATCGGCGTGGCCGCGGAGATCCTGGCGATGCTCGTCTTCGCCGGCATCCTGCTCATCTTCTTCCACCACCAGCCGCTCTCGGTCCTGACGAACACCCAGGGCCTCGAATCGCAGGCGAGCGGCAACTTCCTGCCCGTGTTCGCGGTGGGCGCCTTCATGTCGCTCTTCGTCATCTACGGCTTCGACACGGCCGGCACCTTCGGCGAGGAGACCGTCAACGCCGGCAAGGAGGCGCCGCGCGGCGTCCTGACCGCCATCCTCCTGTCTGCCGTCATCGGCACCGTCTTCCTGCTCGCGATCATCCTCTCGACGCCCGACGTCGGGAAGGAGATCACCGCCGCGGGCAAGGGCGCGTTCCCGATCGCCGACGCCATCCACGCCAACATGGGCGACGTCTTCGGCAACATCTACCTTGCCGTCGTCCTGGCCGCCGTCTTCGTCTGTACGATGGCCATCCAGGGCGCGACGACGCGCCTGATGTTCTCGATGGGCCGCGACGGCCGCCTGCCGTTCGGCCGGACCTGGGCCCACGTAAGCTCGACCTTCCGGACGCCGGCCAACGCGGCGGTCGCGGTCGGCATCCTGTCGGCCATCCCGTTCCTCGTCAGCAACAGCGCAGGCGTCATCGCCATCGGGGCGACCGGGACGATCTACCTCAGCTACTTCCTGTGCAACCTCGGCGTCCTGGTCGCCCGCTTCCGCGGCTGGCCGCACAAGGCGGCCTGGTTCAACCTGGGCGGCCTGGGTGTCGTCATCAACGTCGCCGCGCTCGTCTACGGCGGGTTGATGCTCATCAACTTCGCGCTCTGGGACTGGCCGGCCGTCTTCGGCGACTGGGGCAACGCCCTGCGCGACGCCACGAACCCGAACATCAACAGCCTGACCTTCCTGGGCAGCCAGCCGCTCAGCCAGCTGCCGCCCTGGCCGGTCTTCGAGAGCTTCCTGGGGCTCGTCTTCGTCGCCGGGCTTGTCGTCTTCCTCGTCGCCGAGCGCGGTCGCGTGACGCGCGAGGAGATGGAGGCCGACGCGGCGACCGGCGAGGCCGCCATCGTCTGAACCCTGGTCCCCACAGGCGACCCGACGGCGCGGCGGCAGACCCGCCGCGCCGTCGGCCTGAGATGCGGCCCGCCGCGGGGCGCGGCCGATGAGGCTGGGCGGGTGAGCGAGGTCGAGGTGCTGCGCAGCGAGGTCCACGGCGAGCCGCACGGCGATGTGCGCGACGAGCTCGTCGTCGCCCTCCAGCGTGTCCCGGAGCTGGCCGACCGGCCGCTCCACCTGGAGCCGCTCTCCGGCGGCATCACCAACCGCAACTTCCTGGTGATCGTCGCGGCCGAGCCGGAACGCTACGTCGTCCGGCTGGCCGGCAACGACACCCACCTGCTCGGCATCAGCCGCGACGTCGAGCACGCCGCGACCGTGGCCGCGGCCGGCGTCGGGGTCGGCCCCGAGGTCGTCGCCTTCGTCCGACCCGAGGGCTACCTCGTCACCCGCTTCATCGAGGGCAGCCCGATCAACGACGACCAGGTCCACCGGCCCGAGACGATCCGGCGGGTCGCGGACTCCATCCGTCGTGTCCACCAGGGACCGGCCATCCCTGGCCTCTTCGTCCCGCTCCGCATCGTCGAGGTGTACCGCGCCCTGGCCGCGGCCCGGGGGGTCCGCGTCCCGCCCGAGTTCGGCCTCGCCCAGGCCATCGGCCGGCGCATCGAGCTGGCCCTCCTCGGCCAGCCCATCGAGCTCGTGCCCTGCCACAACGACCTGCTCAACGCCAACTTCATCGACGACGGCGAACGGGTCCGGATCGTCGACTGGGAGTACGCCGGGATGGGCGACCCCTTCTTCGACCTGGGGAACTTCAGCGTCAACCACGAGCTCGGCCCTGACGAGGACGAGGTCCTCCTGGCGGCGTACGCCGGCCGGGTGGAGCGGGGCCAGCTGGCCCGGCTGCGGCTGATGCGCATCGTCTCCGACTTCCGGGAGGCCATGTGGGGCGTGCTCCAGCAGGGCATCAGCACGCTCGAGGTCGACTTCGTGGCCTACGCCGGCGAGCACTTCGAGCGGCTCCTGGCGTCCGCCGCTGACCGCTCCTTCGAGCGCTGGCTGCGCGAGACGGCAGGGGAGTGAGGGAACGGCGGGCGAGACGACGGGCGCCGACGCTGGCGCGGGCGAGGAGGGACGGATGCAGGACACGGCGCGGGTGGTGATCGTCGGCGGGGGAGTCGGCGGGACGAGCATCGCCTACCACCTCGCCGAGCGCGGCTGGACCGACGTCCTGCTGCTCGAGCGGGCCGAGCTGACGTCGGGCTCGACCTTCCACTCGGCCGGCCTGGTGGGCCAGCTGCGGAGCACGACGACGCTCACCCGGATGATGATGGACAGCGTCGCGCTCTACCGGCGCCTGCGCGACGAGACGGGCACGGACCCGTCCTGGCACGAGGTCGGCTCGCTCCGCCTGGCCTCGACGCCGGAGCGGTTCGAAGAGCTCCAGCGCCAGGCCGGCTGGGCCAAGACGTTCGGGCTGCCGCTCGAGCTGGTCTCGGCGGAGGAGGCGGGCCGCCGCTTCCCGCTCATGACCCTCGACGGCGTCCTGGGCGCCGTCTACCTGCCGACGGACGGCTGGCTCGACCCCTCGGGGCTCGCCTTCGCCATGGCCGCGGGCGCCCGCCGCCGCGGGGTGACGATCCAGACCCACGCCAGGGTCGTCGGCATCGCCGTCGAGCGCGGTCGCGTGACCGGCGTCGAGGTGGAGCAGGCCGGCGAGCGCCACCGCGTCCGTTGCGAGGTGCTGGTGAACGCGGGCGGGATGTTCGCGAACGAGATCGGCCGGCTGGCGGGCGTGACCGTGCCGATCATCCCGATGGCCCACCAGTACCTGCTCACGGAGCGCATCGAGGGCGTGGCGCCCGACCTGCCGACGATGCGCGACCCGGACAACCTGGTCTACTTCCGGGAGGAGGTCGGCGGGCTGTGCATGGGCGGCTACGAGCGCGATCCCGCGCCCTGGTCGCTCGACGGGATCCCGGCCGACTTCAACGGCAAGCTCCTCGAGCCGGACTGGCCGCGCTTCGAGGAGATCATGGCCGGCGCCCTCCGGCGCGTGCCGGCCATCGGCGAGGCGGGCGTGACCCGCATGATCGACGGCCCGGAGGCCTTCACCCCCGACAACGAGTTCATCCTCGGCGAGTCGGAGGTCCGCGGCTTCTTCGTCGCCGCCGGGTTCTGCGCCCACGGCATCGCCGGGGCCGGCGGCATCGGCCGCCAGCTCGCGGCCTGGATCGCCGACGGCGAGCCCGAGTACGACCTCTGGAAGATGGATATCCGCCGCTTCGGCGCCCAGTACCGCTCGCGGTCCTACACCCTGGCCCGAACGTGCGAGGTCTACGCCACCTACTACGACATCCACTACCCGAACGAGGAGCGCCAGGCTGGCCGGCCGCTCCGTCTCTCGCCGACCTACGCCCGGCTGGCCGCGCTCGGCTGCGCCTTCGGTGAGAAGTCCGGCTGGGAGCGGCCGAACTGGTTCGCCGCGAACGAGGACGGCGCGGGGGTGGCGACGCGCGAGGAGCTCGAGGCCCTCCGTCCGCGCGGGTGGGCGGGGGAGCACTGGTCGCCGGCCATCGGCGCCGAGGCCATCGCGACGCGCCGCGCGGCCGCGCTCTTCGACGAGACCTCGTTCGCCAAGCTCGAGGTCGCGGGCCCCGGCGCGCTGGACTTCCTGCAGCGGCTCTGCGACAACGACGTCGACCGGCCGGTCGGCAGCATCGTCTATACCCAGATGCTGAACCGGCGGGGCGGCATCGAGTGCGACTTCACGATCACCCGGCTGGCCGCCGACCGGTTCTTCATCGTCACCGGGACCGCCTTCGGCAACCACGATCTGGGCTGGATCGCCAAGCACGTCCCGGACGACGGCTCCGTCCTGCTGAGCGACGTCACCTCGGCGCGCGCCTGCCTCGGGCTGTGGGGTCCGCGAGCGCGAGACATCCTCGCCGCCACGACGACGGACGACGTCTCGAACGACGCCTTCCCGTACCTCACCGCCCGCGACATCACCGTCGGCCACGTCCCCGTCCGCGCCCTCCGCGTGACGTACGTCGGCGAGCTCGGCTGGGAGCTCTACCCGCCGATGGAGTACGGGCTGGCCCTCTGGGACGCGCTCTGGACGGTGGGCCGGGCCCACGGCCTGGTCGCCGGCGGCTACCGGGCCATCGACGCCCTCCGCCTGGAGAAGGGCTACCGGGTCTGGTCGAGCGACATCACGCCGGAGGAGACGCCGTACGAGGCCGGCCTCGGTTTCGCCGTCCGGCTCGACAAGGGCGACTTCGTCGGGCGCGAGGCGCTGCTGGCGGCCCGGGAGGCGGGCCCGCGCAGGCGGCTCCGCTGCCTCGTCCTCGACGACCCGCGCTCGGTCTGCCTGGCCAACGAGCCCGTCCGGCTCGGGGGCGAGGTCGTCGGCCGAGTGACGAGCGGCGGCTTCGGCTGGCAGGTCGGCCAGAGCATCGCCAACGCCTACCTGCCGCCGGACGTCGCCCTCGGGACGGCGGTCGAGGTGGAGGTCTTCGGGCGCTGGGTCGGCGCCTGCGTGACGCCGGAGCCGCTGTGGGACCCGAAGGGCGATAGCATCCGGGGATGACGCCCCCCCGACGCAGCACCGCCGCCGCGCCGCCCGACCGCCCCGCCGGCGCCGACTTCGGCCCCGCCTGGAGCGCTGGGCGCCGGCGAGGCTCGGACGCCGAGCTCCGCGCCTGGCTCGACCTCGCCATCACCTGCGCCGACCTGGCCGACGGCATCGCCATGGGCGGCTTCCGGCGGGACGTCGCCGTTTCCACGAAGCCCGACCGCACGCTGGTGACGGAGGTCGACCGGCAGATCGAGCGGCTCGTCCGGGAGCGGATCGGCGACCGCTTCCCCGACCACGGCGTGCTGGGCGAGGAGGAGGGCGAGGCGGGCGCCGGGGCGAGCGTCCGCTGGTACGTCGACCCGATCGACGGGACCCACAACTTCATCCGGGGGGTGCCCCTCTTCGGGACCCTCCTGGCGGTCGAGCGCGACGGCGAGCTGCAGCTCGGCCTGATGAGCGCGCCCGCGCTCGGCGAGCGCTGGGTCGCCTGGCGCGGCGGGGGGGCCTGGAACGGCGACCGGCGCCTGGGCGTGTCGGCAGTCGGCGAGCTGCGCGACGCCCAGCTCCTGTACGGCTCGCGCCAGGAGAACGTCTCGAGCGGCCTGCTGCCCGGCTTCGATGCGACGATCGCCCTCGCCTGGCGGGACCGCGGCTTCGGCGACTTCTGGGGCTACGCGCTGGTGGCCGAGGGCGCGGCCGAGGCGATGATCGAGACGGGGATGCACGCCTGGGACCTGGCGGCGCCGCTCGTGATCGTCGAGGAGGCCGGCGGGCGGCTGACGTCGGTGGACGGGGTCCGCTCGCCGGACGTCGCGTCCTGCGTCGCATCCAACGGACTGCTGCACGAGGAGCTGCTGCGCCGGCTGCGGGCCGAGGAGTAGGCGAGGGTCTCGCCCTGGGCGACCCCGCGGTCGTTCCGCGGCGCGTCCTCGGTTCGCGGTCTACACTCCGGTCGATGCGGATCCGTGCCGTCCCCGGTCCCGCCGTCGCCGCGCTCGCGCCAGCGGCGCTCGTGCTGACGCACGACCTGCTCTTCCTGCTGACCTACGGCCCGTCCTATGGACGCGCCCTGACGGCGACGGGCCACGACCCGCGATGGGAAGGCGCCGTCGGCACGGTCCTGGCCGTGACCGGCCTGGCGGCAGTCGTCGCCGTCGTGCGGCTCGCCCGGCTCTGGGCGGAGGTCGGCTCGACACCGCACCCGGCGGCAGGGGGTCTCCACGACGGGCAGCGGGCGTCGATGCGGTGGCCGCCGGTATCGCTCTGGACCAGCATGGCGCGGATGTGGGCCGCCCTGCTGCCACTCGTCGCCGGCCTGCTCGTGGCGCAGGAAAGCCTCGAGCGTTGGGCCGCGGGCGAGCCGCTGCCCGGGCTCGCGCCACTGCTCGCGGACCACGGCCTCGGCCTGGTGCTGGTCACCGCGGTCACGTTCGCGCTGTCGCTCGTCGGCGGCCTGCTTCGCTGGAGCCATGCCCGCGTCATCGGACTCCTGACGGCGGTCCGGCGACGGCCACGTCGCCGTGCCCCCGCCGCCGGCCGGCCGGTCATCCACGAGTCGGCGTCGCCGGCATCGCTGCTCGGCCGCAGCCTGGCCGGGCGGGCGCCTCCGTTCCCGGCCGCCTGACCAGCCGGCCCGCGACGCGCCGGCATCTCCGCGTCCCCGTCGCTGGTCGCCGCCAGCCGATGGTGGACGTCCTCCCAGGAGGCCCCGTGACCGTCCGTCCGCGGCGTGTCGTCATCCCGCTCGCCGCAGTGCTCAGCCTGCTGGCCCTGGCGGTCCCTACCGCGGCCAGCGCGCATGTCGTCCAGCGATTCGGCCCCTACACCCTTGCCATCGGCTGGCTGCACGAACCGACCTACGTCGGCGTGGAGAACGCCGTCCAGGTGATCGTCAAGGACGCGGCCGGCAAGTCGGTGGACGACATTCCCGCCGATCAGTTCCACGTGACGGTGTCGGCTGCCGGGCAGTCGTCCGACCCGTTGCCCCTGAACGCCTCGTTCGATCCCGACACGGGCCTCGGCACGCCGGGCGAGTACACCGCCGTCGTGATCCCGACCCTTGCCGGCGACTACACCTTCCACCTCGTCGGTACCGTCCACGGCCAGCAGGTCGATGCGAGCGTCACCTCCTCGGACAAGACGTTCGACAGCGTCCGCGACCCGAGCGAGGCGCAGTTCCCGGCCAAGCTGCCCCCGGTCGGGGACCTCGCGGCGCGGGTCGAGCGCGTCGACCAGCGGGCCAGCGCCGCTGGGGCCGCGGGGCAGCAGGCGGCGGCGGCTGCGTCCGCTGCGCAGCGCGCGGCGGACCGGGCGCTGGTGATCGGGACCGGCCTCGGCGTGCTCGGGCTCCTGGTCGGGCTGGTGGCGGTCGGACTCGCGCTCCGGGCCGGGCGACGCCGGGGATCCTGAGGATGTGGCGGCGGCTCGCGGCCGTCCTCCTGGCAGCCCTCGCAGCGGCCTCGATCGGCACGGGGCAGGCGGCCGGCCACGCCCTCCTCGTCTCGTCCGATCCGGCGGCCGGCGCAGCGCTGCCCAGCGGCCCGCCGGCAGTGACCCTGACCTTCACCGAGGCGCCGGATCCGCATCTCTCGACGGTCAGGGTCCTGGATCGGACCGGCCGCTCAGTCGCCGGCGGACCGCTCGCCGCCGTGCCGGGCCAGCCCGACGCCCTGCGCGTCCCCCTGGAGCAGCTGCAGGACGGCATCTTCACCGTCGCCTGGCGGACGGTCTCGTCCGTCGACGGGCACATCGCCACCGGCGCCTTCTCGTTCACGGTGGGCAACGTCGGTGGCGCCGGGACCGGGGGGCCGGGCATCGGCGGGGCCGGTGGGACGAACGGCACGACCGCCGCGACGGGCGTGGCCGCGTCGGCCAGCGGCTCCGCCGCGATCTCGCCCCTCGGCGTCGTCGGTCGCTGGCTCCTCTATCTCGGCCTCGCCCTGCTCCTGGGGACGAGCCTGCTGGCCGCCGTCACCCCGCGGCGGTGGTCCGTGGCCGACGTTCGACTCCTCGCCGCCTCGTGGCTGCTGGCCGTCGGCGGCACGCTCGTCCTGGTCGTGGCGGGGGCCCTCGACGCGGGGGTGGACCTGCCGGCGCTCGCGGCGAGCAGCCTGGGTCGTGCCGCGCTCCTGCGCCTGGCGCCGCTCGTCGTCGCCGGGCCCGCCGTGGCGGTCGTGCGCGCCCCTCGCCGCCGGCCAGAGGCTCTCGGCGCGATCGCGGTGGCCGCCGCGGCGGCGATGCTCGTCGATGCCGCCTGGAGTCACGCCGCGTCCGGCCCCTACCCCTGGCCCAACATCGGCGTCCAGTGGCTCCACGTCCTGGCCGTCGGGGGATGGCTGGGGGCCCTGCCCGCCCTGCTCCTCGGGATCCGCGGCGAGCCGTCGGAGGCGAGCGCCGGCCTGGCTGGCCGCTTCGCGACCTGGGGCGCGGTCGGCATCGGGGCGGTGGCCCTCACCGGCGTCGTCCGCGCCGTCGTCGAGATCGGCCAGCCCGGCGCGCTGCTCGGCTCGGACTTCGGTCGGCTCGTCCTGCTCAAGAGCGGCCTGCTGGTCGGCCTCGCGGGCCTGGGAGCGGTGAACCATTTCCGCAACGTCCCGGCCGCCGCTCGCGCCCTGGGCGGCCTCCGGCGCGCCGCTGCGCTCGAGCTCGGCCTCGGGGCGGTCATCCTGCTGGTCGCCGCCGCGCTGGTGGACGTCGCCCCACCCACGGAGGTCGCCTCGGCGGCTGCCCCCGGGCAGGCTCGGCCGAGCGGCCCGCCCGCCCTCGTCGTCGAGGGCCACGATTACGCGACGTCGGTCCGACTCCGGCTCACCATCTCGCCGGGGACGGTGGGCCAGGACACGTTCACGGCGACGGTCGTGGACTACGACACGGGGGCCGCCGTCCGGGCGGCGCGCATCCTGCTCCGCTTCCAGCAGCCCGCCCGGCCCGACGTCGGCGCGTCGGACCTCGTCCTCCTTCCGGCCGCCGACGGCAGCCTGCGGGCCAGCGGCAGCAACCTGTCGTTCGACGGCGAGTGGACGATCCAGGCGGTCGTCGACGAGACGACGACCTCGGCCGTCGTCCCTATCCAGGTGACGCTCTCGCCGCCACCGGAGCAGGTCGACGTGAACCGGGCGCCGGGTTCGCCGACGCTGTACACGGTCCATCTCCCCGGCGGCCAGACCGTCCAGGTCTACCTCGACCCGGGCCAGCCCGGACCCAACGATCTCCACGCGACCTGGTTCGACGCGGCGGGCACGGAGCTGCCCGTGGACGGCGTCGTCTTCCGCATCGAGTCCGGGCAGGCCACGCCGGCGGCGCCGGCGGTCCGGGTGCTCGACGCCGGGCACGAGGTCGCCCGGGTCACGGTGGGGGCCACGCCCATCACGGTCGTGCTGAGCGCGACGACGATCGAGGGCGAGCCGCTCGAGGCCCGGCTTCCGATGACACCCGGCTCATGAGGTTCCCGATGCCTGCTCAGCCCCTCGCCCGCCGTCCTCGCCCACGCCCCTTCCGCCTGGCGGTCGCTGCCGGCGTCGGCGCCATCCTCCTCGTCGTTTCCGGCTGCGGCTCGGGCGCAGGGCCGAGTGCCGGGGCCTCGGGCGCCGCGACGACCGGAGAGGCCGCCTCCGCCGCACCGTCGTCCGCCCGCCCCTCGTCCCCGGCGACGATCCGGATCGTCACGCCGACCCAGGGACAGCTCGTCACCGGCCGCTCGGTCCACGTCGTCGTGGCCGTCGACCACGCCCAGGTCGTCCAGGCGACGACCACCGCCGTCCGGCCCGACCAGGGCCACGTCCATCTCTACCTCGACAACACCCTCGTCTACATGAACTACACCCTCAGCCAGGACCTGCCCGTCCAGCCGGGGACGTACGTCCTCAAGGCGGAGTTCGTGGCCTCGGACCACGCGCCGTTCTCGCCGCGGGTCTGGTCCGAGCAGGTCCTGTTCACCGTCCAGTGACCCTCGGCGGTCCGCGTCCCCAGGAGGTGCGTCCCATGCCCCGATCCCGTCCAGCCGGTCGTCGGCAGCCGCGCGCCGTCACCGGAAGCCTGCTCTCGCTCGGCCTCGCCCTCGTCCTCGGCGCCTGCTCGTCGGCCTCGGCGGGCGGCGCGGGGACAGCCGCCGCGGGAGCGGGCGGCGCGGGACCTATCCGCGTCGGGGCCGTCTTCCCGCTCGACGGGATGACGGCCACGCTGGCCGGCCAAGAGCGTCTCGGCGTCCAGCTCGCGGCCGACTTCGTCAACGCCGACGGCGGCATCCAGGGGCGGCCGGTCGCCCTCGACGTCCGCGACCTGTCGGACCGAGCCGCTGCTGGGCAGGTCATCGACAGTCTTCGGGTCGAGGGCGCCTCGGTCGTCGTCGGCGCCTACAGCTCCGACCTCTCGATCGCGGTGAGCAGCGCCGCCGCGGCCGACGGCCTCGTCTACTGGGAGGCGGGAGCGGTCGCCGATCAGCTCACGGGACGCGGCCTGCCCCTCGTGTTCCGCGTCGGCACCGACGGCGGGCACCTCGGGGCGAACTCGGCGACCTTCGCGGCGACCGTCCTCGCGCCGCGGCTGGGCAAGGTCCCATCGGCCCTGCGGCTCACCCTCGTCGGTGCGGACGACCCCTATGCCCGCTCGGTGGCCGACGGGACGGCCCGGGCCGCGGGCGACCTCGGGCTCGTCCTCGCCGACCGCATCGAGTACCACCTGAGCTACCCGGACTGGCCCACGGTCCTCCAGCGGGTCGCCGCGAGCCGGCCGGACGTCGTCGTCCTGGCCTCGCACATCCCCGACGGCGTCGCCTTCCGGCGGGCGATGCTCGCCGCGCACCTCCACGTCGGCGCGCTGATCGGATCGACGATGGCCGAATGCGGGCCCGACTTCGGCGACGAGCTCGGCGCCGACGCGGTCGGCGTCTTCGCCTCGGATCGACCCACCCAGGGCTTCAACCCGGACGCCCTGAGCCAGACGGCCCGCGCCGTCTACGACCGGTTCGCCGCCGCCTGGCGGCAGCGGACCGGCGGGCCGCCGACCGAGGAGGCGATCGCCGGGTTCTCGGCCGGCTGGGCGCTCTTCCACGACGTGCTGCCCGGGGCGAGCGGCGCGCGAGACCCGCAGGCGATCGCGGCGGCTGCCCGGAGCCTCGACCTGCCCGACGGAGCGCTGCCGAACGGCGCCGGCCTTCGCTTCTCGGCCGATCCCGGCCGCCTGGGGCAGAACGAGCGGGCCTCCGCCGTCATCTGGCAGTGGCAGGGCGTCCGGCGCAGCGTGACCGTCTGGCCGCCCGTCCTGGCCACGGGGGCGGTGACGCTCGTCCCGCTGACCCGATGACGGCTGCCACGGCGCCACGCGACCCGCGGCACCCGTCCCGCCTCGGCAGCACCTGGGTCGGCGTCGCAGCCCCGGCCGGCCTGCTCGCAGCGCTCGGCCTGGCAGCCTGGCTCCGGGCCGACGTCCTCGAGTCAGGTGGGGACCCGATCCTCGTCGGCGTGTCGTTCGGCGTGCTGCTGCTGGTCCTGGCCCGGATCGCCACCCCAGGGCGGTGCGGCGTCATCGCGCGGTCGGGCCGGGCCGGCGTCGCGACGGCGGTCGGGCTGGGACTCGTCTGTGGCGGCCTGCTCGTCGCGATCGCCGCGACCGCCCCGGCCGGCGGCCTACGGCTGGAACCCGGTCGCGCCGGCGCGTTGCTGCCGTGGAGCCTGGTCACGCTGCTTGCGGCGACCGCGGAGGAGTCGCTCCTCCGCGGCGCGCTCTTCGATACCGTCGAGGCCGCCGTCGGGGTCCCCGCTGCGCTGGCCGTCACGAGCCTCGCCTTCGCCCTGATGCACGTCCCGTCATACGGCTGGGGCGTCGTGCCGCTGGACGCCGCCGTCGGACTGGCCCTCGGCGGGCTCCGCCTGGCCGCCGGTGGCTGGCTCGCGCCGGCCGTCACGCACGGGGTGGCAGACCTGGCGACGTGGTGGCTGTGATGCGCGTCCGGCGTCGCCTCGACCGCCGTCGTCTCGGCCTGGTCGTGGTCGCGGTCGGTCTCGCCCTGGCCTGGCTCGTCCAGGTCAGGGCCCCGGTCGCCGGACCGCCGCTCTACGACGGCGTCATCACGGTCGACCCGTACCGCTACCTCGATCCGCCTCCCGGCCAGCGAGGCGATCCGCTGTCGGCATCGGCGACGGAGCAGCCGGAGAACGGTCAGAGCCCCGTGACGGCGGTGGCGACCGGCGAGCAGCCGCCGCAGGCGCAGATCTTCGCGGCCCCCGGCGCGCTCGTCCTGCCGCCGGGGACGACCTCGATCGCAGTCTCGATCAGCCCCGTCCGCCCTGCGTCGCAGCCATCCGATGGGCGGCTCGACGGCAACGTCTACCGCATCAGCCTGCTCAACCAGGGCGGCGCCGCGATCGCCTCGGCGGCGGGCGCGAAGACGACGGTCGTCCTGCGCGGGCCCGCAGGGGTGCCCGACCCGAGGATCGAGTGGTACTCGGGCGGCGCCTGGAACGAGATGCCGACGAGTCCGGCGGGCCTCGCCGACACGTACCTGACGACGGTCACGGACTTCGGGGACTTCGCCCTCGTCGTACCCGGCGCCGCCTCGAGCGGCCCGGCCCCGAGCGAACCGGTCCCGACCGGCGCCCCCGTCACGCCCGCTCCCTCACCGGGCGCCGTCGCGCCCGGATCGGCCGGATCGGGCCTGGCGACGGTCGCCATCGTCGTCGCCCTCCTGCTCGCCCTCCTGCTCGTCGCCCGGGTGTTCGTCCGCCCGCGTCAGGCGCCTCCGGGACGTCGCCGCTGAGTGGAGCGTGAGTCCCCCGAGACGTCGGACGGCGTGGGGCTGGCCTCCGGCCTGGCGATCTCGAAGGTCAGGATGACGACCTGGCTTGAGGTCGGTGGGAAGACGCGCTCGAGTCGGCGGACCAGGGCGGCGCGCCGGACGGGATCGGCCAGGTCGCGACCGACCTCGACGCGTTCGCCGATCCGGCCGGCCAGGGACATGGTCAGCGAGGCACGCCCTCCGCGGCCGCGCAGCTCGGCCTGCCGCCCGCCGTACGGGCTCTCGATCTCGACCCGACGGCCGTCCGGCGCCTCGGCCAGCCAGTCGAGCGCCGCCCGCAGGGACGCGGCCGCCGGCCCGGGGAGCTCCGGACCGCGTTCTGGCGGGGCCGGCTCGCGGGAGCGCACGGTCCGCGCGACCAGGTAGGCGAGGTAGAGCAGGAGCGCAAGGCCGGCCAGGGCCAGCGGCAGCAGCGGCGGCAGGGCGGCGAGGAGGCCCGGTCCGGTGGGCGTCATGGGTCGAAGGATAGGGCCAGCGCCGAGACAGCCCGGTGTCGGCTGGGCGATAGCGCCGAGACCGGCGGGTCCGGACGATGGACGGCATGGACGAGGATCGCCTGCGGCTCGCCGCGTCGGCCGGGCGACCGACCCTGCCCGCGCTGGGTCCGCGTGGTGAGGGCTGGATCGCGCTCCAGACCGGACTCGCCGTCGCCGCCCTGCTCGCCGGCGGGTTCGCCGGTCCGGCCTGGGCCGGGACCGCGCGGACCGTGTCCGATGTCGCCGGACTCGGGCTGATGGCGGCGGGCGTGGGCCTCTTCGCGTGGGGGACGCTCACACTCGGGTCGAGCTTCTCCATCTGGGTCGACCCGCGGCCGGCCGGAAGCTTCATCGAGGACGGGCCCTACCGCTACCTGCGTCACCCGGTCTGCACCGCCCAGGCCGTCTTCGGGTTCGGCTGGGCCCTGCTCGGCGCGAGCCCGCTCGGGCTCGGCCTCGTCGCGGCCTACGCGCTGTACCTCGAGCTCGGCAAGCTGGCTCGAGAGGAGGAGACGCTGCTCGCCCGGTACCCGGAGTACGCGGCCTATCGGCGCCGCGTGCCGCATCGACTGGTCCCCCACATCGGCTGAGCCGCCGCTCGCCGACGGCCGCGCCCCGCCGGCCGGCGAGGCGGCGAGGGGAGGGAGGATGCTCCCGGTCCTCGTCGTCGGTCCGCTGCGCCTGGCGACCCACGATGTCTTCACGGTCGTCGGCCTCCTCGCCGGCCTGGTCCTGTACTACCGGGCCCTGGCCCGTCGCGGCCTGCTCGAGCGGCGGATCGTCTGGCTCTCGCTGGTCGCGATCGGCGGCGGCGCGATCGGGGCCCGGCTCATCACGGCCTGGGAGCACATCCCGTACTACCGGCTGCTCGGCGAGGCGCCCCTCACCTACGTGGTCGAGCACAGCGGCAAGAGCATCATCGGCGCGATCGCCGGCGGCTACCTCGCCGTCGTCGTCGGCAAGCGGCTCCTCCGCTATCAGCGCTCCACGGGCGACTGCTACGCCCTGGCGATCCCCGTCGCGACGGCCATCGGCCGGGTCGGCTGCTTCCTGTCCGAGCTCCCGCTCGGCATGCCGACGGACCTGCCCTGGGGCGTCAGGGTGAGCCCGGCCGCCGCCGCGGCCTTCCCGTACTGCCCGGGCTGCAGCGGCCCCATGCACCCGAGCATGGTCTACGAGATCGGCTTCTGCCTCCTCGCCGCGGGCCTCATCGTCCGCTACGGCGGGCGCGTGCCCGTCCAGGGCGACCTGCTGAAGCTGTACCTGCTGGCCGGCGGCCTCTTCCGGTTCCTCGTCGAGTTCGTCAGGGGCAACCCACCGCAGGCGCTCGGTCTGAGCGGCCCGCAGTGGGTCCTGCTGCCGCTCCTCGGCCTGCTCGCGCTGCACTTCGCGCGCCAGTGGCGCCGCGGCCTGTACCGGGTGCCCGCTGCACCCCCGGCCGAGTCTTCGCCGCCCGCTCGTCCGCCCACCGCAGGCCCGGGGCCGACGCGCGCCGCCGAGGATGCCGGGCTGCCGGTGATGGAGGGAGGCCTGCCATGAGCGACCCGCCCACCCGGCCGACGGACGAGACCGTCGACCCGACCCAGCTGCCGCTCGAGACCGAACCGGCGCCGGCCGGAACGCCCGGCGTGCCGCCTGCCGTCCTCGACTACGTCCGTCGCTATGGCGACCGCTACACCGCCAGCCAGCTCCGCTACCAGCTCGAGCAGGCTGGCCACGACGAGGCGACGATCGAGGCGGCCTTGCGGTCAGCCGGCGTGACCGAGGAGCGCCGGCCGACCGGCTGGGCCCGCTACGGGTCCTCCGCTGTGGGGCAACCCATCGGGCCGAACGACCATCCTCGCCCACGACGCGAACCCCTCACCGTGCTCGGCGTGCTCGTCGCGTTCCTCGTCGGCGGCTACGCAACGATCTGGCTGGTCGGCACCGTCGCCCCGAACGTGGCGGTGCTCGTGGCCGGCGTGATCCTCGTCGCCGGCCTCGTCGGCTGGGCCTCGCTGCGCGAGACCAGTCCCTCGGTCGCCTCGGGCCTCGGCTGGGGCGTGCTCGCCGCGGTCGGCCTGCCGACCCTCGCCGTGCTCGTCCTCTTCGGCCTCTGCGTGGCCGGGGCGATCAGACCGTATTGACCGCCGATCGATGCTGACCCGTCCCTACCGGCCGCTGCGGATGGTCCTCACGGTCTGCGGCCGCTGCTTCGAGGAGGACCCGGACCGGACGGTCGACTACGAGCGGGACATCCTGCAGGGCAGCCTGGTGGCCCAGGATGGCGCCGTCTACCTGCGCCGCCACTGTCAGCGCGGCCACGGTGAGGTCGTCAGCCTGTACGAGGAGGACGCCGAGCGTTGGGCGTACCTCCAGCAGTGGCGTGTCCCGACCCGCGAGGTCGTCCCCGATGCCCCTACCGCCCGGCCCATCCCGATGGGCTACCTGGACGGCCTTGGCCCGCTCCAGGACCAGCACACCTGCGTCCTGCTGCTCGACCTGACCGAGGACTGCAACCTTGCCTGCCCGACCTGCTTCATGGGCGGCCGGCCGGGTCGGGACCGCTACGCCAGGGTGGCCGACGTGCTGCGGACCGTCGACGGGGCGATCGAGCGGGAGGGCGGGGCCCTCGACCTGCTCATGCTGAGCGGCGGCGAACCGACCCTCCACCCCGGCCTCGACGCCCTCCTGGCCGAGCTGATCGCGCGACCGGTCACCCGGGTGGTCGTCAACACGAACGGCCTCCGGCTCGCCCGCGACGACCGGCTGCTGGCCGTGCTGGCCGATCGTCGAGGGCGGGTGGAGGTCTACCTCCAGTTCGACGGGTTGAGCGAGGCCGCCCAGCGCCACCACCGCGACCGAGACCTCCGCGCGACCAAGCAGGCGGCCCTCGCCCGGTTGACCGCGGCCCGCGTCTTCACCACCCTCGCGGCGACGGTCGAGGCGGGGATCAACGACGGCGAGGTCGGGGCGATCGTGGACCTCGCCCTCGGCACCGACTACGTCGGCGGCGTCGCCCTCCAGCCGCTCTTCGGCCGGGCGGTACGCGATCCGCTCCTCCGGCTGACGACGACCGGCACCCTCCGCCGGCTGCGCGAGCAGACGGGTGGCCGGGTCGGCCCGGACGACTTCATCGGGCTGCCGTGCAGCCATCCCGACTGCTCGGCCATCGGCTACTTCGTCCGGACCGACGAGGGGCGATGGCGCTCGCTGGTCGGGCTCGTCGGGGTCGACCGGCTGCGGACGCACCTCGGCCTCGTCGGCAACCGCATCGTCCCCGACGACGAGCTGTGGCGCGCCCTGACCGCGCTCCTGAGCGAGACGATGCTGGTCAGCCGGCCCGAGCTCGTCGAGCACCTGGCCACCCTGTCCGACGTCTGCGCCCTCGGTCTGTCGGGCTTCGTGCGGACGCTCGGCCGCTTCGTCCTGGGGCCCGAACGGGTCGCCGAGGCGGCCGCCCTGCGGGTCAAGCGCCTCAGCGTCAAGTCGTTCATGGATCCCTGGACGATGAACGTGGAGCGGCTCAAGCAATGCTGCATCCACGTCGGCTCGGTGGAGGCGGCCGCGCCGCCCGTCCGGATCCCGTTCTGCGCGCGCCAGACCTTCGCCCCGCTCCGGGCCCGGACCTCGACGGGCCTCGTCGCGCGGGCGGAGCTCGCGCCGGGCGGCAGGGTGGCCCCGACCGCCGCGCGATGAGCCGAGCCAGCCGCGATCGGGGACGCCGCTGCGAGCGTCTCAGGCGCCGGCGGCGGACAACGACTCGGCGAGGATACGCAGGGCCAGGTCGACCTCGTCCGGCGTCGTCACCAGCGGCGGGATGATCCGGACGACCTGGTTGTACGTCCCCGCCGAGAGCACGATGAGCTTCCGTTCGAGGGCGCCGGCGATGACCCGCTTGGCGACCTCCGGGTTCGGGACACGGCCGTCGCCGACGCCCGGCTGGACGAACTCGAGGGCGAGCATCAGACCGAGGCCGCGCACGTCGCCGATCGAGGGGTGCCGCGTGGCGAGATCGCGCAGGCCGGCCAGGAACTGGCGGCCGCGCTCGCGGGCGTTGCCGACGAGGCCCTCCTCCTCGATCACGTCGATCGTCGCATCGGCGGCGGCGCAGGCGACCACGTTGCCGCCGAACGTCCCGCCGTGCGTGCCGGGCGGGAACGCCTCGAGGAGCGTCCGCTTGGCGATGAGCCCGGAGAGGGGCAGGCCCGAGGCGATGCCCTTGGCCATGACCAGGATGTCCGGCGTCACGTCCCAGTGCTCGACCGCGAACAGGCGACCGGTCCGGCCGAAGCCCGTCTGGACCTCGTCGGCCACGAGCAGGATGCCGTGCTGGCGGGTGATCTCGCGCAGGCGGGGCAGGAAGTCCGGCGGCGGGACGATGTAGCCGCCCTCGCCGAGGACGGGCTCGACCAGGATCGCCGCGACGTGCTCCGGGTAGACGAGCTGGTGGAAGGTGAGGTCGAGCTCGGCCTCCCAGTCGCAGCTGCAGGCCGCCGGGTCGTGGCTGCCGCCGGGGGCCCGGTAGCAGTACGGGTAGGCCGTCGGGTAGACCGAGCCGGGCAGCGGCTCGAAGTGGCCGCGGTAGACGTTCTTGGCCGTCGTCAGGGCCATCGTCTGGCCCGTCCGGCCGTGGTAGCCGCCGCGGAAGACGAGGATGACCGGCCGGCCCGTGGCGATGCGGGCCAGCTTGACCGCCGCCTCGACCGCCTCGGCGCCCGAGTTCGAGAGGAACGCGCCCCAGCCCTCGCCCGGCAGGAGTCGCGAGAGCCGGTCGTAGAGGCGGAGCCCCGGCTCGTGGTAGACGATGTTCTGCTGGCCGTGGAGGAGCTTCGCGGCCTGGGCCTGGACCGCGGCGACGACCCGCGGGTGGGCGTGCCCGGTGTTCGTCACGCCGATGCCCGAGCTGTAGTCGAGGTACCGCTCGCCCTCGACGCTCACCAGCCACGACCCCTCGCCGTGGTCGACCACCACGTTGGTGTAGCGCGACCAGACCGGCGGGACCACGGAGCGGTCGGGCAGGGCGCTGGCCGGGCTGGGGGAGGGGGATGTCTCGAGCATGGTGCGTTCCTCTCGTCGAGGGCCCGCGGGGCCCGGCCTCAGAACGTGGGCGGGGTGTTGATCCAGAGCAGGCGCGTCTCGGTCGGGCCGAGGGCCTCGAAGCGGTGGGCGACCGTCGAGGGGAACGTCAGCGCGTCGCCCGGCGCCAGCTCGTAGTGCTCGGCGTCGTCGAGCGAGACCGCGACGGAGCCGCTCAGGACGTACATGAACTCCTCGCCCTGGTGGGCGTAGTACCCCTCGCTGCTCGCACCGGGGGCCAGGACGAACAGCTGGGGCTCCAGCTGGGTCGGCGTGCGGGCGAGGTCCTCGATGCGGACCCCGTTGCCGGCCTCCAGGACGTGGCGCTCGCCTTCCCGTACGAGCCGGCCGCCCTCCAGGCCCGGGTCGCGCAGCAGCTCGCCGAGGGTCGTGTCGTAGGCCCGGGTCAGGCGCCGCAACGCATCGAGCGAGGCGCCGGTCAGGCCGCGCTCGACGGAGGAGATGAACGAGGCCGACAGGCCCGTCCGCTCCCCGACGGAGCGGAGCGACAGGCCGCGCTGCCCGCGGAGGCGGCGGAGGCGTCCGGCGACGCCGAGCGGCGTCGGGTTGCGCTGCTGCGGCGCCGTGGCGGGTCGGACGGCCAGGGAGACGGAGCGCGGGTCGACGCCAGCGGGCACGCCGTCGCCGTCCTGGGCCAGGACCCGCCGGATCGCCGGCGCGTTGAGCCCCTCGACCTGGCGCAGCCGGCGGATGGTCCGCAGGCGGGCGAGGTCGCCGGCCGAGTAGAGCCGGTACCGGCCGCGGCTGCGGGACGGCGCGATCAGCCCCTGGCGCTCCCAGAGCCGGAGGGCGGAGGGCGAGACGCCCACGTGGTCGGCGGCGTCGGCGATGCGGAAGAAGCCGGGCAGGACGCCGCCGCCGTCGGACGTCGCCGCGTCGGTCGGCTCGCTCTTCATGGCGCCGGGTTCACCGGCCCCGCCGCTGCAGGAACGTCGAGACGACCACGAACCCGACGGCCGACAGGAACACGATGGAACCGACGACGTTGATCTGGACCGGCAGGGCGTTCTTGATGATGCTCCAGGTCCAGATCGGGAACGTGTTCGTCGTGCCCGAGACGAACGAGGTGATGACGAAGTCGTCGATCGAGAGGGAGAAGGCGAGCAGGCCGGCCGCCAGGATGCCGGGGAAGATCAGGGGGAAGGTGACCCGCCAGAACGTCGCCCACTCGTTCGCCCCGAGGTCCTGGGCCGCCTCCTCCAGGTGCCGGTCGAAGCCCGCGACGCGCGCCTTCACGGTCACCACCACGTAGCTGATGTTGAACATGATGTGGGCGATGAGGATCGTCGGCAGGCCCAGCGGGAAGAAGATGCCCTGCGGGACGACACCGGCCAGGGGCGGCAGGGCCGAGCTCACGAAGAGCGTCAGCAGGCTCGCCCCCATGACGATCTCCGGCGTCGCCATCGGCAGGAAGATCAGGCCGTTGAGGACGCCCCGGCCGCGGAACCGGTAGCGCGTCAGCGAGAGCGCCATGAGCGTGCCCAGCGTCGTCGCGACGAGGGTCGAGGCGGCTGCCACGACGAGCGTCGTGCCGATCGCGTCGGGCAGGCCGGGCCACTGCAGCGGGTGGAGCCAGCCGTAGGTGGAGGGCTGGTTCCAGATGAAGTTGTACTTGCCGGCGGGCTCGTTGAACGAGAAGACGAGCATGATGGCGATGGGGATGAGCAGGTAGCTCACCGCCAGGGTCGTGAAGACCGGCAGGGCGAAGCGCTCGAGGAGACGGGTCAGGCGTCGAGCGATGGGCGCGCCGGCGGGGCGGGCGGTGGTCGCGGCGATAGCGGTCATCGGCTAGCCCGTCAGGTCTTCGGTCCCGAGCACCCGGGCGTACACGCTGACGGCGATGAAGATGCCCGCCATCAGGATGAACGAGAGGGCTGCCGCGACCGGGTAGTCGTTCGTGATGAGGAAGCGGTTCTGGATGACGTTGCCGATCATCTGGGTCTGCGGGGTCCCCAGCAGGGTGGCGTTGACGTAGTCGCCCATCGCCGGGATGAACGTCAGCAGCGAGCCGGCGAAGACGCCCGGCAGCGCCAGCGGGAAGGTGACCCGCCGGAATGCCTCCCAGTGGCTGGCGTACAGGTCCTTGGCCGCCTCGATGAGCCGCGGGTCGATCTTCTCCAGGGCGACGTAGAGCGGCAGGATCATGAACGGCAGGAAGTTGTAGGTGATGCCGGCCACGACGGCCACCGGCGTGCCGAGGATGCTGAAGCCCTCCGGCAGGATGTGGAGGACGTGCTTGAGGAACGCCAGCAGCGGTCCCTCGTCGCCGAGCAGCACCTTCCAGCTGATGGTCCGGATGAGGAAGCTGGTGAAGAACGGGGCGATCACCAGGAAGAGGAGCAGGTTCTTGTAGCGACCGCCCCGGAAGGCCACGGTGTAGGCGACCGGGAAGCCGATGAGGAACGTCGCCACCGTCGCCAGCCCGCTGTACAGGAGGGAGTTGCCGAACTGGTGTGGGAAGCGGCTGAGGGCGGTGGCGTACGACTTGGTCGTGAAGGTCAGCCGGAAGCCATCCTCCAGTGAGCCCGCGGAGACCGAGACGAGGAACATCTGGATGCTCGGCCAGACGAAGAAGACGAGCAGCCAGAGGAGGCCCGGGAGGAGCAGCAGGTACGGGGTGGCCCGCAGCAGCCTTCGGCGAAGGCCGCCGCTGCGGGCCGGACCGGCGGGTCGGGCCTGGGCGAGCGCGGTCATCGGCTTCCTCGTCTCGGTCGGGGACGCTGGGTCGGGCGGCTCAGGCGCCAGCGAGGTCCGAGTAGAGGCTGTTGAGCGTGTCCTCCAGGTCCTGGGTCAGGTACTGGAAGGACTTCTGCTTGGCGATGATGTCCTGGGTGGGGAACATCAGCGGGTTGGAGGAGGCACCCTTGTCGATCTTCTCGATCTCGGTGTCGGCACCCTTGACCGGCGAGACGTACTTCACGTAGTCGGCGATCTGGGCCGCGATCTTCGGGTCGTAGACCCAGTTCATCATCAGCTCGGCCGTGTAGACGTTCGTGGCGCCCTTGGGGATCATCATGTTGTCCGTCCAGATCATCGTCCCCTCCTCGGGGAAGACGAACTTCTGGTCGGCGGCGCCGCTGTTGGCCAGGTCGCCGGACCAGACCATGGCCGCCCAGGTCTTGCGCGAGGCGAAGTCCTGGAGGTAGTCGTTGCCGGTGAACCGGAGGCCCTTGTCGGCCAGCGGCTTCATGTCGTCGTGGACCGCCTGGAGGTCGTCGGCGGTCGCCTGGGTCGGGTCCTTGCCGAGCTTGAGCAGGCCGAGGCCGAACGTGTCGCGCTTCTCGGTGAGGAAGGTGACCTTCTTGGGGTCGATGTTCCACAGGTCGGCGATCTTCGTGGGGGCCGGGATGTTGGCCTTGGTCAGCGCTGTCGAGTCGTAGCCGACGCCCGTCATGCCCGACTGCCAGGGGTAGTGGTAGTCGTTGCCCGGGTCCCAGGTCTGGTTCTTCAGCGGGTCGCGGAGGTTCTGGACGCAGTTGGGGACCGCCGACTGGTCGATCTTCTGGATCCAGCTCTTGGCGATGAGCTTGCCGGCCATCCAGTCGGTCATGACGATGAGGTCCCAGCCCGTCGGCTTGCCGGCCACGAACTGCGTCTCGAGCTTCTGCTTGAAGAAGTCCTCGTTGGCCTGGATGTCCTCGACGTACTTGACGTCGACCTTGTACTGCTTCTTGAAGGCCTCGATCGTCGGCGAGGAGCCCGGCGAGTAGGCGCCGGCGTTCGCGGCGGCGCCGACGAGGTCGATGTACGCGGGCCAGTTCGCCCACATGAGCGGGCCGGTGATCGCCGGAGTGGGGGTGATCTCCGGGGTGGGCGTCGGGCCGGCGCTGGCCGAGGCCGTCGGCGCGGCCGGGGTCGCCGTCGGCGAGGGCGTCGGCGAGCTGCCGGTGCATGCTGCCAGGAACGCTCCGAACCCGGCGAGCGCCGTGCCCTGGAGCAGGCGTCGACGGCTGATCGGCCGGGACGCGAGCGGATCGAGATCCATTCAGGACTCCTCCTCAACCGGCCGCGCGGGGACGCGCGGCTCAGGCCTCTGTCGACGGCGCGCTGACGCTGGCCGCGACCGGGACCCCCGCCGGCTCGGCCTCGCTGGCCGGTGCCGAGGCGCCGGCCGACACGACGAAGGTGTGGTCGGGCGACCAGGCCAGCCTGACCTCCTCGCCCGGTCGATGGAGCGAGCCGTGCTCGGTCCGCTCCACGTTCTGCTCGTACACCGTGACCCGCTCGCCGCTCTGGGTCTCGATGATGTACTGGGTGCTGACGCCGAGGTAGCTGGCGTCCTTCACGACACCCGCCAGCTGATTGGCGGCGACCGGCGGCTCGGCGTCCTCGGAGTAGAGGCGGATCTTCTCGGGGCGGACACCGATCTCGATGTCGGCGTGGCCGTTGGTCAGGCTGCGCGGAACGCGGACCCCGCCGCCCGAGCCCAGCCGCACCATCGCGTACGCATCGGCGGCGCCCTCGATGCGGCCCTGGAGCAGGTTGCTGACGCCGAGGAAGCCGGCCACGAACCGCGTCCGCGGTCGCTCGTAGAGCTCCTCCGGGTCACCCAGCTGCTCGTAGCGCCCGTCGCTCATGACCGCGATGCGATCCGACATCGTCATCGCCTCTTCCTGGTCGTGGGTGACGTAGATGAAGGTGATCCCGACCTCCTGCTGGATGCGCTTGAGCTCGACCTGCATCTGCTTGCGGAGCTTCAAGTCGAGGGCGCCCAGGGGCTCGTCGAGGAGGAGCACGGCCGGCCGGTTGATGAGGGCGCGGGCGAGCGCGACGCGCTGGGCCTGGCCGCCGGAGATCTGGGACGGCTTGCGCTTCTCGAAGCCGGGCAATTCCACGAGCCGCAGCATCTCGCCGACGCGCGCCTTGACCTCGCTGCCCTTGACTCCCTTGCGCCGGAGGCCGAAGGCGACGTTGTCGAAGATCGACAGGTGCGGGAAGAGCGCGTAGTTCTGGAAGACCGTGTTGACGTTGCGGCGGTATGGGGGAAGCCAGGTCACGTCCTGGCCCTGCAGCTCGATGAGGCCGCTGGTCGGCTCCTCGAAGCCGCCGATCATCCGAAGGGTCGTGGTCTTGCCGCAGCCCGAGGGTCCGAGGAGCGAGAAGAACTCGCCATCCTGGACCTCGAGGTCGATGTGATCGACGGCGAGCACGTCGCCGAACCGCTTGGTGACTTCGACGAGACGAACGTCGACAGCGGGCACGGGGCTGGGGACTCCTGCGATCCGGGTGGCGGGCTGGACGGGGCTCGGGGTGACCTTCCTGGACCGGCTGCTGCAGGCCTCGCGGGTTCGACAACCCTATCCGTCTGCAGTAGGCGGCGAAGTATGGGCGACGCCGAAAGGCGTTGTCAACACCGGGGTCGGGGGACGGGACTCGCACGCAGACGGGCGCGACGCTGCGAATCCCGTCGGCCGCCTCCAGGATGACGTCAGCGGCGCCGGTCGACGCGGTCCTGGAGGCGGAAGGCCTCGCCGACGAGCGGCAGGAACCACGGGTCGCCCCGGTAGATGCCGGGCAGCGGCGCGCCGGGGTGGCGGATCTCCTCGAAGGGAGAGCGCTCCGCCGCTCGCTCGCTGCCCCGGCCGAGCATCGCTGCGACCAGGGTCCCGAAGTAGGTCGCCATGCAGACCCCGCTGCCGCAGTAGCCCAGGGCGTAGGTGACCCCGTCGCGACGGCCGAGATGGGGCAGCCGGTCGAAGGTGAAGCCGACGTTGCCGCCCCAGGCGTACTCGATCCGCGCGTCGCGGACCTGGGGGTGCACCTGCCGCATCGCCTGCTCCAGGATCGCCGCGGTCCGCTCCACCGTCGTCGGGGCGAACGAGGCCCGCCCGCCGAAGAGGAGGCGGCCATCGGGCGTGAGGCGCCAGTAGTAGAGGAAGTTCTTGGTGTCGAAGAACATCCGGCCGCGGGGGCTGATGGCCGCCGCGACGGCGGGGTCGAGCGGCTCGGTCACCACGATGTAGCTGCCGATGGGGATGACCCGGGCTGAGACCCAGGGGACCAGCCGGGGCGTGTAGCCGTTCGTGGCGAGGACGACCTCGTCGGCCTCGATCGCGCCGTCGGGCGTGCGCACCCGGAGCCGGCCGGCCAGGCGCTCGATGCCGGTCGCCGGCCGCCCCTCGTGGAGGTCCACGCCCGCAGCCGCGGCGCGATCGACGAGGCCAGCGGTGTAGCGGCCGGGGTGGAGCCCGCCCGCCATCTCCTCGACGAGCCCCGCCGGGTACGCCCGCGTGCCGATCTCCTCGGCCAGGGCCGGGCCGCGGACGACATGAGCAGGCAGGCCGTCCTCGACCCGCTCGATCGCCTCCGCCTCGAGGTCGGCCGCGTGCCCGCGCGACCACGCCAGGACGAGCTGCCCGGAACGGCGGTAGTCGCACTCGAGCGCCTCGTCGGCGAGGACGCGCTCGAAGACGCCGAAGGCCTCGATGCCGGCCAGGTGCAGCCGCTCGCCGAGCTCGGGCCCGTAGCGGCGCCGGAGCGTGGCCCGGCCCCATTTCAGGCCGCCGTGGGCCATCCCGCCGTTGCGCGTGCTGGCCCCCCAGCCGAGCGTCTCGGCCTCGAGGAGGGTCACCGCCGCGCCGCACCGGGCGAGGCGGAGCGCCGCCCCGAGGCCGGTGTAGCCGCCGCCGATGACGACGACGTCCGCCCGTGCGGGGAGCGGCCGGCCACGGCCGTCGGGGAGGGCCGGCATCGTGGCCTGCCAGAACGACTGCAGCCGATACGGGGATGCCTCGCCTCGGGCCATGCGCCTCCTCCGCTGTGACGGCGCGGGAGCCTAGCATCGTCCGCGGGCCGTGGCGCGGCCGGTGCGCGGGGCGGGCCGGCCGCTTGCGATACTGGCGCCGCGTCCAGCCGCCAGCCGCGCCCCGGGAGGTCGCCGTGTCCGCGCCCGTGCCGCCCCTCGCCATCGTGGGCGTCCGCCTGCTCGACGCCCGCGCGCCCGAGGCCGTCCCCGGCGTCCTCGTCGTCGGCGAGGACGGCCGCATCGCCGCCGCAGGGCCGGAGCGGGCCGTGTCGGTGCCGGCGGGCGCCGCTCGCATCGACGGCGGGGGCCGCACGCTGGTGCCGGGTCTCATCGATTGCCATGTCCACCTGACGGCCCGCCTGGAGCCGCTCCACGACCAGGTCGAGCGGACCGTGACGGACCTGGTCGTGCGCGCCCTCCGGACCGGCCGCGACTTCCTCGAGGCGGGCATCGTCGCCGTCCGCGACGCGGGCGGTGCGACCAGCGGGATCCGGCGAGCCTTCGCCTCGGGCGAGTTCCCCGGGCCGCGGACGCAGATCAGCGTCAACTACCTCTCCCAGACCGGCGGTCACGGCGACGGCTGGACACCGTCGGGGGTCGAGCTCGAGGTCGCCACGCCGGACCTGCCGCCAGGCGTGGCCGACGGGCCGGACGCTGTCCGCCACGCGGCCCGTCTCCAGATCCGGGCCGGGGCCGACTGGCTCAAGGTCATGGCGACGGGCGGCGTGCTGTCCGCGACCGACAGCCCCGATTCGTCGCAGTTCACGGTCGAGGAGATCCGGGTGATCGTCGAGGAGGCGCGCGCGGCGCGGCTCAAGGGGACCCTCGCCCACGCCGAGGGGACGAGCGGGATCAAGAACGCGCTGCGAGCCGGCATCACGAGCATCGAGCACGGCGACCTGCTCGACGACGAGGGCATCGACCTGATGCTCGAGCGCGACGTGCCGCTCGTCCCGACGTTCCTCATCAACGAGGCCCTGCTCGACGAGGACCACATCGCCCGGGGCGACACCCCGCCCTGGGCCGTCGAGAAGATGCGCTACCTGGACGAGCGCCAGAAGCGGAACTTCCGGCACGCCGTCGAGCGCGGGGTGCGGGTCGTGATGGGGACGGACGCGTTCAACGGCCTCTACCCGCCGGCCGAGCTGGCGCTCATGGCCCGGCATGGCCTCGGCGGCTTCGGGGCGCTGCGGGCCGCGACGCTCGACGCGGCGCGCCTCCTCCAGCTCGACGGGGATCTCGGGACCCTGGAGCCGGGCAAGCTCGCCGACGTCATCCTGGTCGACGGCGACCCGCTCGCCGAGCCCGAGCTGTGGCGCGACCCGGCCCGGATCGGCGTCGTCCTGCAGGGCGGTCGCGTCGTCGCGGATCGGCGGCCGGAGGCGTGAGGTCCCGCGCGGATCGCCGCGCCGCCCGGTGATCTTCCGCATCGCGGCCGCAGTGCTCGACGCCTGGCTCCGGTTGGGCCGGCTGCGACGACGCGTCACGCTCTGGCTGGGGGGAGGCTGGGCCGCCCTCCCGGCCGAGCCGCTGGCGAGGCTCGTCCTGCTCGGCTGCGGCCTGGCCCCCGACGGCGGGGTCGATCGGACCGTCCCCGGACCGGCGGGGGTAGGCGTCCGCCTCGTCGAGGACCCGCGCCTCGCCCGCTACCTCGACCTGATGCCGGTCCGGCCGTACGCCCAGACCGTCGGTCGGTACGTGCTCTGCCGGGAGCGCCTCCCGGAGGCGACGCTCCGCCACGAGCTCGAGCACGTCCGCCAGTGGCGCCGGCTGGGGCCGCTCTTCCTGCCCGCCTATCTGGCCGCCTCGGGCCTGGCGCGCGCCCGCGGCGGCGACTCCTACCGGGACAACCGGTTCGAGCGCGCCGCGCGGGCGAGGGAACGCTGCCCGACGATCAGCGGCGGCTGAACATCCGCTGAGCGGCCATGGCGGCGATGCCCGCCAGGGCGGCCTTGGCCAGCGGGTTCGCGAGCAGCTGCCCGCTGCCGCCGCCCATCGACTGGCCGCCCATCGACTGGCCGTTGCCCGCGCCGAGCAGCTGGGAGAGCATGCCGGGCTGCTGCTGGTGGACCTGGGTGACCATCTGGGCCAGGGCGTTCGGGTCCTGGTAGGTCCCCGGGCCGCCCGCCTGCGGCATGGGGATCGACTGTTGCTGGGCCCGCTGCTGGAGGTACTGGCCGAACTCCTGGCGCTGGTCCGGGCTCCACTGCTGGAACGCCTGGGCCGCCGACTGCTGGAACTCCTGCGGGGGGAGCTGCGGGGCGACCTGCTCGAAGCGCTGGACGGCCTCCTGGTCCGAGTAGCCCTGGGTCGGGTCGCCCTGCTGGTAGCGGTTCGCGAAGTCCTGGAACTCCTGCTGGCGCTGGGGGTCGTTCATGAGCTGCTGCATCTGGTCCATCTCGTGCCTCCTTCGAAGCCGGCGGGTCGGGGCGGGATGCGCGGAGCGGACGCCGCGCGGCGTCCGCTCCGGTGGCGCTGGGGCGCGACTACCAGTTGGACGGGCGCTCGGTGCCCTTGCCCTTGCCCTCGTCCTCGTCCTCGTCGACCGCGTCGCCGGCCGCCGCGCCCCCAGCGGCGCCCGCGATGCCGCCGACGACCGCGCCGGGAGGCCCGCCGAGGGCGCCGCCGACGGCCGCGCCGCCGACCGCGCCGGCTGCGCCGCCGCCGATCTCGGTGTCACCGCCCTTGTCGTGGATGCCGTGGCCGCGCGGCCGCTCGGCGTCCCAGCCGCGCTGGCTCTCGGTCCGGTCCGCCCCGGCGCCGACGAGGTCGCCGGCGCGGTCGTCCACCTCCACGTCCCCCGAGCGATCGACGTCGAAGCGCTCCTTGCGGACGGTCTCCGACACGCGCTGGGTCTCCTGGCGCGGCGTCTTGCGGATCTCGAGCTCCTCGACGACCCGGGGCTCCTTGCTGACGTTGACCTGTTCGGCCGTCACCGGGACGCGGACCGTGTCGCCTTCGCTGAAGGCGCCTTCCTTGCCGGTGGCCGGCCGGTCGACGGCGACCCGCCGGACCTGGACGTCCTCGCGCGTGACCGGGACGTCCATCGACCGCTCTTCCTCGGTCACGTCCTTGCCGACGCGTACCTCGCCGGTCTGCTGGCGGGACTTCTCGGCCCGCAGGTCCTCCTCGTACCGGGCGATGCGCTGCGCGTCGCCCGAGCCGACGGTCGTCGCCTCGCGGGTCGTGCCGCCGGCGACGGGACGCGTGTCGCCGAGCCCCGTCGGCGGCTGGTCCCAGCCCATCTGCTCGAACTCGTCCTTCGCGCAGGCGACGATGACGATCGACTCGTCGGGCCGCACGTCCTGGATGCCGTCCGACGGGACGTAGTAGGTGGTCGGCAGGAGCGTGCCCTTGCTGACCGCGACGTAGCCGTCGGCTCGCTCCTGGACGCTGCCGATCTTCTTGCCGTCGCTGCCGTAGACGGCCCAGCCGGGCTGGACCTGGTCGATGGTGGGCATGGTGTCCTCCTTGCTGCGCCGCCGCCACGACCGGACGGCCGGAGCGGCGGCTGGCGTGCGGGCTGTGAGCGGGGCGCAGGAAGACCCTGCCCCCGGACGATCAGGGGTCCGCGGGCGACGGCGTGGTAGGCCGCCGCCCGTCGGTCGCTACTTGGGTCGGGCCGTCGCGCGCGAGCCGCCCATCCGTGTCTGCATCGGGGCGACGTTGCCCATCCGCTGGGAGACCTGGCCGGCCTTCGACTGCGAGGCCTGGTACCACTCCTGGGTCAGCTGCGCCGCGACGTCGCGACCGCCGAGGCCGAAGGCGAGGCCGAGCGCGAGCGAGACCGCCCCGACCAGGCCGATGAACAGGATGTCGATGAGGTTCTGGGCGATCCCGAGCTGGTTGACCGCCAGCAGCACGGCGAAGGCCACGATCGCGACGTTGGCGATGCGGCCGAGCAGGGCGCCGTTGGTGAACCCCATGTCGGAGGCGCCGGTCGAGATGAGCCCGCCCACGAACCGCGCGATGAGTGGCGCGACGAGCAGGATGACCGCGGCGACGATCAGGTTCGGGATCCACAGGATGATCGCGTTGAGGAGCGTGCTCAGCTCCGCCCAGCCGAGGGTGTTGGCCGCGGCGACGAGGACGAACAGGCGGACCAGCCAGCGCACGAGCTCGGCGCCCATCCGGGACGGCGGCCAGGACTGGGCCGCGTCGCCGTAGACGCTCGGGCCGTGGTTCGCGTAGAGCCGGTCGGCGCCGACCCGACGCAGGACGGTCGCGGTCAGGCTGGCCAGGACGTTCGAGATGAGCCAGCCGATGATCAGGATGACGAGCGCGCCGATGATCAGCGGGATCGCCTTCAGCAGGTCGTCGAGGGCGGTCGTCAGGGACAGGAAGATCGCGTCTCCCCAGTCCCGAACGGTCACTACAGGCGTTGGCATCGGGCCTCCGTGGCTGTGGGGTTCGGATGGGTCATCCCTACCCTCGCCCTGCTCCGCTGCGGCTCGATAAGCGCGGACCATCATCGGCGTGTCACGCGCATGACAGGCCGGTGCAGCCTGGGTCCAGGGGCGCGCCGCGGACGGGTCGGCGAGGCCGCGGTACGATATCGACGCTCGTTTCGTCGAAAGTCCCCGGCCCCCGTCCCGCGCCGTGGCGACACCATCACGGAGGCTCCCGACCCGCCCATGACCGCCCTCACCGAAGCCGCCGTGCTCGACGCCCTGCGGACCGTCCAGGAGCCCGAACTCGGCGGGGACCTCGTCAGCCGGGGGATGGTCAAGGACCTCCGGATCGAGGGGACGCGCGTCGCATTCACCATCGAGCTGACCACGCCGGCCTGCCCTCTCAAGGACGAGATCGAGCGCCGGGTCGTGGAGGCGCTCCGCCCGCTCGGCGTCGAATCGGTCGCCCTCGACTGGTCGGCCACGGTCCGTCGCTCGGCGCCGCAGCAGCCGCAGCAGCTCGTGCCCGGAGTCAAGAACATCGTCGCCGTCGCGTCGGGCAAGGGCGGCGTGGGCAAGAGCACGGTCAGCGTCAACCTGGCCGTCGCCCTCGCCCAGACCGGCGCCTCGGTCGGGCTGCTCGACGCGGACATCACGGGCCCGAACATCCCGCTCATGCTCGGTGTCGAGGGCCAGCCTACGGCCAGCCCGAACAACAAGATCGTGCCCCTCGAGCGCTACGGGGTGAAGGTGATCTCGATCGCCTTCTTCGTGCCCGAGGGCCAGCCCGTCGTCTGGCGTGGCCCGCTCGTCGGCGGCGCCATCCAGCAGTTCCTGCGCGATGTCGAGTGGGGCGAGCTCGACTACCTCGTCGTGGACCTCCCGCCCGGCACCTCCGACGCGCAGCTCACCCTGGCCCAGTCGGTCCCGCTGAGCGGCGCCGTCCTCGTCACGACGCCCCAGGACGTCTCGCTGCTGGACGTGGGCAAGGCGCTCTCGATGCTCCAGCGGATGAGCGTCCCGGTCCTCGGCCTCGTCGAGAACATGGACGGTTTCGTCTGCCCGCACTGCGGCGAGCGGACACCGATCTTCGGACAGGGCGGTGGCGAGCGCTTTGCCCGCGAGCACGACCTCGAGTTCCTCGGCGGCGTCCCGCTCGACGTCACGGTCCGCCAGGGTGGCGACGTCGGCGTGCCGGCCGTGGCCCAGCGCGAGCCCGGGCCTGCCGCGGCCGCGCTCACGGCCCTGGCGCGCAACGTCGCCGCGCGGGTGAGCGTCCGCGCCGCCGCAGAGTCCCCGGTCCTCACCGTCTCCTGACCCGCGCGGGCCTGCTCCCCGCCCGCACGACGCGGCCGGGCCCGGACGGGCGTACGATGCCCGCGCCGCCAGGGGTGTTCGAGTCCAGGGGGTCGAGGAGCCGTGCACTGCCCCGCCTGCGGGTCCCGCAGCGCACCGGACGCGCGGTTCTGCGACCAGTGCGGATCCCGCCTCGATGGCGGGCTCCTGGGCGTCCAGCCGGGCGACCGGCGGATCGTCACGGTCCTCTTCGCCGACCTCGTCGACTTCAGCCGGCTCGTGGCCGAGCTCGACCCCGAGGAGGTACGCCGCCGCGTCGACGAGGCCCTGGGGGTCATGGCCGACGAGGTCCTGCGCTTCGGCGGGAGCCTCGAGAAGTTCGTCGGCGACGCCGTCTTCGCGGTCTTCGGCGTGCCGCGAGCCCACGACGACGACGCCGTCCGCGCCGCCCTCAGCGCGCTCGGCATGACGTCGGCGCTGGCGGCGCTCCCGCCGCCGCCCGGTGAGCCGCCGCTGCGCCTCCGCAGCGGCATCGCCAGCGGGGAAGTGGTCGCGGCCTGGCGGGAGATCGGCGGGCTGCGCTCACTGAGCCTGACCGGCCGCCCGGTGACCGCTGCGGCCCGCCTCCAGCAGATCGCGGAGCCGGGGCAGATCCTGCTCGACGGAACGACCGTCGCCGCCGCCGGCTCCCGCCTCGAGGCGACCCCGATGGGCAGCCATCGGCTGCGCGGTCAGCGAGGGTCGGTCGCCGTCTATCGGCTCGTCGCCGAGCACGTCCGGCCGGCCGGCTCACGCGGCCCGCTCGGCCCGCTCGTCGGTCGCGAGCGTGAGCAGGCGCTCCTCCGCCGCGTCCTGGCCGAGACGCTCGCCACGGGGCGAGGCCGGCTGGTCGTGGTGCGGGGCGAGGCCGGCGTCGGCAAGTCGCGCCTGATGGCCGACCTGGAGTCGGACGCTCGTGCCGCTGGCTTCGGCTGGACCTGGGCCGACAACGTCTCCTACGGTTCCGGCCAGCCCTACCGGCTCATCCGCCGCATCACCGAGGCGCTCGGTGACGAGACAGGGCAGGACGCCGGCGCGCTCGTGCGGTCGCTGCTCTTCGCGCCCGACGTCGACCCGACGGTCCAGCGCCGCTTCGCCGGGGCGATCGCCGGCCTCGCCCAGGATGCGTCGATGAGCGGCTGGGAAGCGGAAGCCGCGCTCATGCCGAGGGACCCCGCGGAGGTCGTGGCCGCCCTGCGCGAAGCGTCCACCGAGTTCACCCACCGGCTCGCCGCCCGTGGCCCGCGGGTCCTCGTCGTGGACGACCTGCACTGGTCCGACCCGGCGAGCCTGCCGCTCATCGAGGCGCTGGCCCGAGCCTGTCAGGACGTCCCCATCATCCTGCTCATCGGGCTCCGTCCGGTGCCCGTGCCGAGCTGGGCCGAGCCCGCCGCCACGCTCCTCGAGCTGCGCGGCCTCGACCCGCAGGGGACGGCGCGCCTCGGCTCCATCGTCGCCGGCGGCGGGCTGGCGCCCGAGGCGGCCTCGTGGCTCCACGCCCGCACGGATGGGAATCCGCTCTTCGTCGCCGAGATCGTCCGCGCGCTGCGGGAGGCCGGGGCCTTCGCCGCCGAGGACGGGCTGCTCCACCTCGCGGGGCCGATCGAGGGCCCGCTGCCGGTCACCCTGCGAGCGCTCCTCGGGGCCCGCATCGACGCCCTCTCACCTGTCGACCGGGCGGTGCTCGAGGTGGCGTCCGTCGTCGGGATGCGCGTCGACGAGCCCCTCGTCGCCGCCCTGATCGACGCGCCCGCGACCGGCCGCGCCCTGCGCCGGCTGGTGGAGGCCGGGTTGCTCGAGCGAAGTCCGGACGGGACGGCCTGGTGGTTCCGTCACCCGCTCTTCCACGACGCCGCGTATGCCGGCATGCTCGCCAGTCGACGACGAGCGCTGCACGCGCGACTGGCCGACCATCTCGAGGCGACCGACCCGACGACGCCGGTCGGGCTGCTCGCGCGGCACCGCGCGGCGGCCGACGATCCGGAACGCGCCCTGCCGCTGCTGGAACGGGCGGCCGAGGAGGCGCTCGCGCTCGGCGCGGTGTTCGAGGCGGCGGGATTCTGGCGGGCCGCCGGCGACCTCCTCGCCGGGACGGACGCAGGCGAGGCGTACCACCGCCGGGCCCGCGCGGTGCGCCTGGGAGATCCGGCGGGCGACTGAGGTGCCGCGGCGCCCACTCCGGCCGGCCGGCTAGCCTGCCCTGCGAGGCGCCCCGCCGAGGTGCTCCCGGACACGCAGGCGGAGGCCCGGTCGCGCGACGAGGACGGGCCGCTCTGGCGTCGACGCCGCTGCCGCCCAGGCCTCGAGCGCCGGCCGGCGGAGGCTCGGGAAGTGTGTCACGAGGAGGCGTCGGGCTGAAGCCTCACAAGCCGCGGCGAGTGCCTCCGGAGCGGTCAGATGGCCGCGCACGGGGTCATCCTCGAACGGGTCCGCCAGCGTCGCCTCGAGGATCAGGAGCGCCGCACCGCGCGCCCCGGCGGCGAGCCCGGGATTCGGCCCGGTGTCGCCGGCGTATACCAGCAACGTCCCGTCCGCGGCCTGGAGTCGCAAGCCCCACGACGGGACGTAGTGGCGGGCGGCCACGAAGGACAGGGCCAGCCCGCCCACGCAGACCTCGGAGCCGGGGTCGAACTCGACCAGCTCGAGCGCCTCGCCGAGGAAGCCGGGCCGCTCGCCGATCGCCCGCTCGAGGGCCGCGATCCGGTCGCGTCCACCGGGGGGCAGGAGGACCCGGACGACGGGCCTCGGCAGGCCGCGCCAGGGGAACAGGTAACGCAGCCCGACGAGGTCCAGGAAGTGGTCGGCGTGGAGGTGGCTGATGACGACGGCGTCCAGGCGGCGGGGGTCGAGGCGCCGGCCCAGCGCGGCGATGACGCCCGGACCGCAGTCGAGGAGGAGCGTGCCGTCGCCGGAGCGGACGAGGAGCCCGGAGGCCGGCGTGTCCGGTTGCGGCGGGGCCGATCCGCAGCCGAGGATCGTCACGTCGATGCCCGTGGCGCGCGCGGCCGGCGCGGTCCGTCCCGCTGCCGCGACGGACCCGAGAAGCATCGATCCGATCACGGCCTCAGAGTGGCGGCGTCGCCCAGCGCGCGACATGCGCAGGATGACGCTCGGCCTGTCGGCCCGCCGACACCCCGTCGGCCCGCCGAGGCGTCCCATGACGAGCGCCGCCCGCCGGTGGCAGCAGTGCCCAGCCTGCGGTTGCGGGCCCAACTAGGATTAGCGCGCGCCCCGGGAGCGAGGGGAGTCGTGCTCGACGTCGATTTCGCCACCGAGACCCTGGCCCGCTGTCGCCTGTTCGTGGGCATGGAGCCAGGCGGACTCGCCGCCCTGGCGCGGACCCTCCGCACGCGGCGCTTCCGACGAGGCGAGGTCCTCTTCCACCAGGGCGACCCCGGCGACGCGCTGTTCATCGTCCTGTCCGGCGCCGTGAAGGTGCTCCTGCCGTCCGAGGAAGGGGACGAGGCCATCCTCGCCACGCTTGTCCGCGGCGACTTCCTCGGCGAGCTGGCGCTGCTCGACGGCGCGGAGCGGTCCGCGACGGCGATCGCGTTGGAGCCGACCGAGACGCTCGTCCTGCCCCGCGACCGCTTCCGCGACCTCCTGGGGAGCCAGCCCGCCCTCCGCGACGGCCTGCTGGCCGGCCTCGCCGCCGAGCTGCGACGGCTCACCAAGCACGTCGGCGAGCTGCACTTCCTCGACCTGACCGGGCGCCTGGCCGCCGGGCTCGTCCGCCTCGCCGAGGAGCAGGGTCGGCGCCAGCCGGACGGGACCATCCAGCTCGACGCGCCACTCACCCAGAGCGACCTGGCCTCGATGGTCGGCGCGACCCGCCAGAGCGTCAACAAGCTGCTCGGGACGTTCGCCGACGAAGGGCTCCTCCGCTTCGACCGCGACGCGATCGTCATCCTCGACCTGCCCGGCCTCGATCGCACCTCGCACCGCTGAGGCCGAGGGTGCGGGCCGGCGCGCGCGGGCCGGTCGCCCTGGCGACCGCGGTCGCGCCTTCGCCGGGCCGTCCTCCAGCGGCACCTGCCCGCCGGCCGTGGCGCCGCCGCGTGCGACGGGGCGCTATCCCGACTCGGCGATCTGTCGTGATCCTCAGGTGGCGGGATCTCCGTAGCTGAGTCCGCAGGGGCCGATCGTCCCGCCGGGATCTCGCAGCGCCAACGTCCTGACCGAGCCGACGCTGGCGACGCGATCAACCGGCGCTGATGACGCCCTCGCGGCCGACGCGCAGCAGCTGGACGCGGGTGGCATGCAGGTGGTGGGCGGCAAGGCCGATGAGCCGCTGCAGGGCGAGCCGCGAGACCGGGCCGCCGGCCGTCAGCAGGTCGAGCAGCGCATCGATGGGGACGGCGACCAGCTCGGCCGGGCCGACCGCGCGACAGGCGGTCAGGGCGAGGGGTTCCTGCCGCAGCGCCGTCCAGCCGAGCAGCTCGCCGCGTCCGAGGGTCATGACCAGGACCTGGCGGCCCTCGTGCTCCATCCGCAGGGCGATCCGGCCGGCGATCACCCAGTGGACAGCGTCCCAGGGCTGGCCCTGCTCGACGAGCGTCTCGCCGTCCGCCAGCGAACGACGGCGGCTGACGGCCGCAAGCTCGGCCAGAGTCGCCTCCGGCAGCCCGGCGAAGAAGTCGAGGGCCGAAAGCTCGGCTGCCGTCACCGATCGGTCGCTCATCGTCCGCTCCTTCGTCCGGTCGGCGCCACGCGCGCCGGCAGCGTACCCCACCCGTGGCCGCCGGGATACAGGCTCCCGCGCACGACGCGGCCACACCGATGCGGCTACGTGAGATTCGGGACGGTTGGCGGGCAGACAGCCGCAACGCCCGTGGGCTACCCTCGGATCGGTGAGCTGGCCGGGGGTGCCGGCGCGGCTCGCGGCGACGGCGGGTGACGATGGCCGACCTCGACCCCAGCGGCTTCGCCGAGTTCGACCGGCTCATGGAGCTGGTGGGACGGACGTATGCCGTGCTGGCGCGCGCCATCGGCGAGGGACGCGTGCCGACCGACGCCGCGGACTACCTGGCGACCGAGACCCTGCCGCACCTCGAGCGCGCCAGGGCCGGCCTCCGAGGCTGGCTCCGGTCCGAGATGGCCGGCCGGGCCGAGCAGCGCTTCCTCGTCCTGCAGGGCGGCGCGGTCCCGACCGAGCCTGCCAACAGCGCCGAGCGGCGGGCGGCGCTGTTGGAGGCGTTGCTCGAGGGCCGGCTTCGGCGGGAGCCGCTCGACCTCACCCCCGAGGAGGCCCTGGAGGGCCTCTGGGCGCTCGCCCACGTCCGGCTCGTGTTCGGCGTGCTACCGCGCCTCACTGACGCCGACGTCCGCTTCCCGGGGGCGCCGCGGACGTACGCCGACATCGCGGCGCCCCGGGGCCCGGCCGAGCTCGCCGGGCGGATCGAGGAGATCGAGCGCGAGCTCTGGCATACCGCCATCGGCCGGCCGATCCGCCGCTCGGATCCTGCCTTCCGGCGCACGTACGGTTTCTTCGACGCCGCCGACCACCTCAGGGCCGAGGGCTTCCGGCTGGCCGGCTGACCGGCTTCGGCGCGGGAGCGGCCCGTGCGCCCAGTCGCTATCATCGGGCCACATCGACAACGACCGCATCGACGCGGCGAGCCGGAGACCCCTCCTCTGAGCCAGCAGCCCAACGCGTCCGACCCTACCGCGCCCGGCGCGCCGGCGTCCGGTCCCACCGCCGCCGACGAGGCTGCGCCGTCGACGCCTCCCACGCCCGGACTGCGGGAGCAGCTCGGCCGGACGAAGGACGCCCTGCTCGGGCTCGTCCAGGGCCACGTCGACCTCGCCAGGGCCGAGTTCGCCGACATCGTCGACGAGGTCAAGCGGGTCGCCGTCCTGGCCGGCCTGGCCCTCGGCCTCCTCCTCTTCGCCGGGACGCTCCTGTCGATCGGGTCGACCCTCTGGCTCGGCGAATGGCTCTTCGGCTCGATGGGCTGGGGTGTCCTGCTGGGCACCCAGCTGTCGGTCGCCATCGCGCTCGTCCTGGTGGTCCGCGCCGTTGACCCGGAGAGCTCCGGCGGCGGCGCCCTCGTCGGGGCCCTCGTGCTCGGCGTCGTCGTCGCCGCGCTGTTCGGCCTGCACCTGCCGAACGCCGCCTGGGACAGTTTGGGCGCTTCGGTCGCCCCCGACCTCGCTCCGGCGACCCGGCCGCTCGTCGTCGGGCTCGTTGCGATCGGGGCCGTCGGCGCGATACTCGGCCTCCTCGCCGGGGGCCGCGGTGCGGGCTTCGGCGGGGCGGTCGCCGGCCTCGTCCTCGGGGCCATCCTCGGCGCGGCGATCGGCGCCTTCAGCGCCATCACCTTCCCGATCCACGTCGCGGTCGCCGTCGGCATCGCCGTGGCCCTCCTGTTCTGGCCGCTCTTCGCCGGGCTCGGCCTCGCCCGCCACGGCATCGACACGGAGGCGCTCAAGGCGCGGTTCTGGCCCGACGTCACCATCAGCACGACCAAGGAGACCATCGAGTGGGCGCGCGAACAGACGCCGCTCGGCAGGAAGTCCTAGCCCGCCGCCACCTCCTGAGCGAGGAGGTCGGCCGCCTCGAGGCGGCCGGGCGGGCGGCTGCCGATATCCCCGCCAAGGTCCGCAAGGCGCCCGCGCGAACGGCCGGGCTCGCCGCGGGGTCCGCCTTCCTGGTCCTCGGCGGCCCCCAGCGACTCTATCGCCGTGCCCGGCGGATGGTCCTCGGCCCGAAGGCCGATCTCCCGAAGTCGCTCCTGCCCAAGCAGGTCGACAAGGCGGTCCGCAGCCTGGGCGACGACGGCGAGCGGGTGCGCCGGACGCTCGAGCGGGAGTTCTTCGACTACATCGAGTCGCGGCGCAAGGAGCGCGAGGGGCGCGACCTGCAGGCGGCCCTCGCCGGCGTCCTGACGAGCGCCGTGAAGCCGGTCGCCTCGCGCGTCGGCAAGCAGCTCGCCGAGCAGCTGCTGCAGCCGGATCAGGCCTCGTTCGAAGCGGCCCTCGAGCGCATCAGGGCACGGCGATCCGGCGGGGCGGAGCCGGCCGCGACGTCCTCGACGCCAAGCGCGAGCGGCGCGGGTGCGACCGCGGGCCCCGGCCATCCCGGCCCGCTGCCGCCCGCCCAGCAGCCGAAGCCGCCGAAGCGCTGACGCGGTCCGGGTCGATCGCCGACGACGGATCGTCGCTCGACCTGGTGGGCGAGGTCGGGGTCGAACCGACACGCTGCTCACGCAGCACCAGCTCCTAAGGCTGGCGCGTCTGCCATTCCGCCACTCGCCCGGCGCCTAGTCTCGCAGACGCCGCGAGCGTCGGCCTGCCGATGCGGGCGCCGTCGCGCCCGCCGCCTGAACGCTCCCTACCGCGGCGGCGGTCCGCGGGAAGGCTGCCGCAGACCGACCCGGCTGCATCGGGCCGCCGAGTGGGACCGCCCCTATAATCCCCGGGCGATGAATGTCACTGCCACCCCCGCTCCCAAGAGCACCGTCCAGCTCGAGGTCGAGCTGCCCCCCGAGCGCCTCGATCGCGCCGTCGGCGAGGCCGTCCGCCGGCTCTCCCGTCGGACGCGCGTCCCCGGCTTCCGGCCCGGCAAGGCACCGCGCGTGATGCTCGAGCGGGTCCTGGGACCCGGCGCCGTCCTCGACGAGGCGGTCGAGCACCTGGTCGACGACGCCTTCCGCGAGGCCGCTCTGGAGCGCTCGATCCTGCCCCTGACGAACCCCCAGGTCGAGGTCGTCCAGGCCGAGGAGGGCAAGCCCCTCGTCTTCAAGGCCACCGTCCAGGTCCGGCCCGAGGTGAAGCTCGGCGACTACCGCAACTTCAACTTCCGGCCCGAGATCGACGCCGTCGACGACGAGAAGGTGGACCGGGTCGTCGACGAGCTGCGCGACGCCCAGGCCACGCTCCGACCGGTGGAGGACCGCGGCGCGCAGAAGGGCGACTACGCCGTCATCGGCTTCGTCGGGACCCGCGACGGGACGCCGTTCCCGGGCGGCTCGTCGGAGCGGATGCCGCTCGTGATCGGCGAGGACCGCCTGATCCCCGGCTTCGAGGACCACCTGGTCGGGCTGACCGTCGGCGGCGAGAGCGAGTTCGACATCACCTTCCCCGACGACTACGGCGAGGAGTCGTTGCGCGGCCAGACCGCCCACTTCGCCGTCCAGGTGAAGGAGCTGCGCGAGAAGGTCCTGCCGCCCGTCGACGACGAGCTCGCCCGGAGCATGGGCGCATACGCTGACCTCGCGGCGATGCGCGAGGACGTCCGGCGGCGGCTCGAGCGCAACGCCCTCGACCGCGCCCGCCACGAGTTCGCGGACCGGATCATCGACTACGCCGTGGCCAACGCGACGCTCGATCTGCCCGACGTCCTCGTCGAGCAGGAGAGCGAGGTGATGCACGACGAGCTGCGCTCGGCCCTCGCCCGCCAGCGCATCGCCGAGGAGGCGTACCTCAAGGCGACCGGCAAGTCCGAGGCCGACCTCCATGCCGAGTTCCGGCCCCAGGCAGAGCAACGGGTCAAGACGCTCCTCGTCCTGAGCAGCGTGGCGGAGGCCGAGGGGGTGGCCGTCCCGGACGCCGACGTCGAGGCGGAGATCACGACCGCGCGCGGGCGGTACGGCGACGAGCCGCGCCTGATGCGCTACTTCGAGTCGGAGCGGGGTCGCAACTACATCCGGAGCACGCTGCGCCGGACGCGCGTCGTGGAGAAGCTCATCGACGAGTGGCTGGCGGCGCACCCCGACCATCCCGCCATCCCGCACCTCGAGGACGACCCGGGCTCCGCCGTCGATGCCGCGTCAGCCGGCGCCGCGGCCGCCCTTGATGCGACCGACCCCGGCTCGGTCATGGCCGCCTCCGCGACGACCGGCCAGCCGACCGACGTGACGGAGCCCGTCCCAGCCGCCCAGCCGCCTGCCGAATGACCGTCGAGCGACCCCGCACCAGGGGAGCCGAGGAGAGAGGAAGACCCAGCATGCTCGTCCCGATGGTCATCGAGTCGTCGAGTCGCGGAGAGCGCGCCTACGACATCTACTCGCGGCTGCTCCGGGAGCGGATCATCTTCCTGGGCGACGCCATCGACGACAACATCGCCAACCTCGTCATCGCCCAGCTGCTGTTCCTCGAATCCGAGGACCCCGAGCGCGACATCAGCCTCTACATCAACTCGCCGGGCGGCGTCATCACCAGCGGCCTCGCGATCTACGACACGATGCAGTACGTCCGGGCGCCCGTCAGCACGATCTGCATCGGCATGGCGGCCTCCATGGCCGCCGTCCTGCTGGCGGCTGGAACACCTGGCAAGCGCTACGCCCTGCCGCACAGCCGGATCATGATCCACCAGGGCTCCGGCGGGTTCCGCGGCAACACGCCCGACGTCTTCATCCAGGTCAAGGAGATGGAGGCGCTGGTCAACACGAACCACGAGATCCTGTCGCGGCATACGGGCCAGCCGCTGGACAGGATCATCAAGGACACCGAGCGGGACTACTTCATGGCTCCCGCGCAGGCGAAGGACTATGGCATCATCGATGCGGTCTACTCGGCGCAGGGCGATTCGCTGATCGCCCAGGCGCACGAGGCGGGCCTCCTGGGCGGCGAATCGGCGCCCGGGAGCGGCGAAGGGGCGGATGGGCCGTCCGGGCCGGAGCCGGCCAAGGGATGACGGACGTCGCGAGGCGCCGGCCGTCGCTGGCCGAGCCGGCAAGACCGCGAGCGACGGGAAGAGGCGCGTGACCACGACCAAGGGCCCCAAGGTCCCCTACCGCTGCAGCTTCTGCGGCAAGAGCCAGGAGCAGGTCCGCAAGCTCATCGCGGGCCAGGGCGTCTACATCTGCGACGAGTGCATCAACCTCTGCCAGGAGATCATCGAAGAGGAGATGCTCGAGGCGCCGCGCGCC
>DASVYJ010000141.1:0-42117 GCA_036392215.1 Candidatus Limnocylindrales bacterium
TCCGGCTGGGCGAGGCGGCTGCCGCGGACGGGCGCCCGCCTGCCCTCGCCCCGAGCGCTGAGCGTGCCACACGGCCGCGCCCGGCGCAACCGAGGCGGCGCTGTGCCCGCCGGGCCTGCGCGACGCCGCCAGCCGTCCTTCCGGCCGCCGAGCGCGGCCGGACGCTATCCTTGCCGCCGATGACCGTCCAGGCAGGCGCCCAGCCGCGCGTCCGCTCCTCCTTCGCCGCCGCGTTCCTGTCCTCCCTCTTCCCCGGCCTCGGCCAAGCGTACGCGGGGGTCCCTGGTCGCGGCCTGGCCTTCGCCGCGGCCCCGTTGCTCCTGCTGAGCCTCGCCGCGGGCGTTGCGATCCGCTTCCGCGTCGAGCTGCTTGGCGTCGTCCTCCAGCCGGTCGCGCTCGTGGCGATCCTCATCGCCGACCTCGTCTTCCTGGTCTACCGGCTCGTCGCGAGCGTCGACGCCTGGCGGGTCGCGGGCGAGCTCAACGCCTTCGAATGGAGCGCCGAGCGGCGCGTGGGCCGGCCGCGCCTGCGGCCCCATCCGCTCTCGACCGCGGGCCTCGCGGCGGTCCTCCTGGTGATCGCCGCGGGCCACCTCGCAGTGGCCGCCCTCGACCTGCAGGCCCTCGACCTCGTCAGCTCGGTCTTCGGCGTCCAGGACCCGACCGGGACCGGCCATGCCCCCGCCTCGCCGGCGGGCAGCGCCCTCATCACGCCCGGCCCCGTCGGCAGCAGCGGGCCCACGGCGGCCCCGGCGACCGCGCCCCCGTGGAACGGCGCGGACCGCCTGAACATCCTGCTCGTCGGGGCCGACCAGCGGCCGCCGGACCCCACGTTCAACACCGACACGATGATCGTGCTGAGCATCGACCCGGCCACCCACCGGGTGGCGATGTTCAGCCTGCCTCGCGACACCGTCGACGTCCCGCTGCCCGCCATCCCGGCCCGGGCCGCCTACGGGCCGACCTACCCGAACAAGATCAACAGCCTCTGCACCGCGGCCGTCGTCCGGCCCGACCTCTTCCCCGCCGGCTGCTTCCAGTCGCTCAAGCAGACCCTCGGCACCCTGCTCGGCCTCGACATCTCGTACTACGTCGAGGTCAACTTCTACGGCTTCAAGCAGGTGGTCGACACCCTCGGCGGCGTGACCATCAACGTCCAGAACCCCGTCGTCGACGACCTGTACCCGACCGAGGATGGGACCCACATCCGGCTCTACATCCCGACCGGCGTCCAGCACATGGATGGCAGCCAGGCCCTTGCCTACGCCCGCTCGCGGCACGGCTCGACGGACTTCGATCGCGCCGCCCGGCAGCAGCGCGTCATCCTGTCGATGAAGGAGGACCTGGACTTCCAGACGATCTTCGACAACCGCGACACGCTGATCGGCGAGCTCAAGGGCGCCGTCCACACCGACTTCCCTGTCGACAAGCTGCCCCAGCTGATCGACCTGATCCAGCGCGTCGATACGCGCGCCATCCAGTCGCTCGTCTTCACCCCGCCGGTCTTCCAGCAGGAGATCCTGTCCGGCGACCCGCGCGGGTACGTGATCATCCCCTACGTCGATCGGATCCGGGCCGCGGTCTCCGCCGTGCTCGCCTACGACCCCGCGGCCGCCGCCCAGCGAGCGGCCCTTGCCAAGGAGGGGGCCCGCATCGTCGTCCTGAACGGCAGCGGCCAGGCTGGCCAGGCGGGCCAGGCGGCCGCCTACCTCTCCTCGCGCGGGCTCACCGCGACGGCGAGCGCCCAGAAGGCCCTCCAATCCGCCGGCCAGGCGACCGTCATCGAGGTGGACCCGTCCTCCGCGAGCCGCTTCCCGCAGACGCTCGCCCTGCTCGCCCAGGTCTACGGCGTCCAGCCCGGGCCGCTGACCGACCAGGTCGCGGGCGCCGACATCGTCGTCGTCACCGGGGCGACGACGCCGGCTCTGACGCCGGTCCCGACACTGCCCACGAGCGCCTCGCCGTAGCGGTCCGTCGCGGGCGGGATCCGTCCCCCCGGCTCCGGCGCGCGGCCCGGCGCCTCAGGCCTTCTCCGTGACCCGATACTCCAGGTAGCGGCCCGTCATCAGCCGCGTCTGCGCGTCGAGCGCCGGCAGGTTGCTGAAGATCAGACCGATGACGGGCAGCAGCAGCCACTGCAGCCAGGAGACGGCCACCATCCCGCGCCCCCACTCCGCGGGGCGCGGCGGCGCGATGCGATCCTCGATGAAGACCAGGATGAGCAGGATGCAGAACGCGCCGGTCAGCATCCAGGCCGCGTAGAGCGGCAGCTGGCGGCCCAGGATCGTGTCCGCGAAGGCCGGGTTGAGCAGCAGCGGCACGTTCGAGCCGAAGAGCATGACGAACGGCGCGATGGCCCAGTTGATGTGGTCGAGCCAGAGGTCGACGAGGCGCCGGACGCGGTCCCGGCGCGGGATCTCGGAGTGGGCGAAGGCCTGCCGGATGTAATACGGGATGTCCGTCACGCCCCAGGCCCAGCGCCGGATCTGGGTGTACTGCTGGATCAGGCTGCGCGGGTACGAGCGGGCGCGGACAGCGTCGCCGTACATCGGGATGAAGAGCGGCGTCGCCCGGAACTGGCCGCTGTAGCGGAAGAAGCTCTTCCAGTAGAACCGGCTGTCCTCCGGGATCGCGTCGGTCGCCCAGTAGTCGACCTCGTGGACCGTCCGGAGCGAGACGGCATACGAGCTGAAGCTGATCAGCCGCTCGGGCGTCAGCGAGCGCCACATCTGGACGTGGGTCGCCCCGACGGCCACGAGGCGCACCGGCAGCGGACACTCCCACAGGTTGTTGTGGAACATCGGCACCGGCTGGTACAGCCGCCGGTGGCGGTCGCGGTCGGTCAGGAAGGTCCAGGTCAGGTAGCCGAAGTACTGGCGGTGGACCCGGTAGTCCGAGTCGAGGTCGGTCACGACGACGTCGCGCGGCTCGAAGCCGAGGCGGACGAGCTCTCGGTAGAGCCAGCGCCCGCCGTAGGCCATCGCGCTCGACTTGCCGACGACGATGCCGGGCTCGAGCGGGTCCAGGATGTGGAAGAAGTGGAGGAACCGGTCGCCGAACAGCTCGCGCAGGCGGGCGACGTTCTCGCGGCCCTGGAGGTCGGTCTCGCGGGTGATGATGGCGACCATCCGCAGCTCGGTCGGGTAGTCGCTCTCGGCCAGGGCGCGGACCGTCTCGTACAGCTTCTCGAACGGCTCGGTGTACGTCGGGACGAGGGCGACGTGCCACAACCGCCGCGGGTCCGGGATCGGCTCATCGCGGGCCAGGAGGCGCTCGAGCTCGCGCTCTTCCTCGACGAGCCGGGCGAGCTCGCGTCGGCCGCCGCGCGCGGCGAGCCGCTGGCCGCTCGTCTCGAGCGCCCCGATGCGGGCTCGGACGGCCGGGATGAGGGCGGCAAGCTCAGCCTGCCGGCCCGCGGGGTCGGCCAGCGAGAAGGCCCGCGCCCGCCAGTCGACCGCCATGACGTGCCGGATCCGGACGAACGAGACGGCGACCGAGACGCACAGCACGACCGCCTTGTAGAGCCAGTAGAAATCGAAGCTCAGGACGAACCAGGCGACGAGCTCCGGCCGGTCGATCCCGAAGGGCGACGGCGCGGCGACGACGATCGGGGCCAGGATGAGGACCCAGCTGACGAGGCCGGGGACGATCTCCAGCGCCCGCTGGACGAGCCGGGCCCGCTCGGGCGCGCGCTCGTCGAGACCCAGCGTGGGCGGCCGCGACCCGGACGAATCGCGTTCGGCGGCCGCGGACCCGGAGAGGCCGAGCTCGTCGTCCGCGCCGCGCAGGACGGCGGCGTCGGGCATGGCGCGCTCAGCCAACCTCGTAGATCGGCGTCAGCCAGTGACGGTAGGCCTCCAGCCGCCCCCGGACCGCCGCGAAGTAGCGGGCCCGGATCAGCTTCCCGATCGGCCCGACACGCCCCTCGCCGACAGGTCGGTGGTCCACCTCGATCACCGGGGAGACCTGGACGCCGGTCCCGCACAGGAACATCTCGTCCGCGACGTACAGCTCGGAGCGATCGATCGAGCGGATCTCGGTCGGGATCCCCTCCCGCTCCGCGATCTCCAGGATCCCGTCGCGGGTGATGCCCTCGAGGATGTCGTCGGTCACCGGCGGCGTCAGGAGGACCCCGTCGCGGACCACGAACATGTTGGCCGCCGAGGCCTCGCTGGCGTGGCCGTCCGCGGTCAGCACCACCGCCTCGTCGAAGCCGTTCAGCTCGGCTTCGGACTTCTGGAAGGCCATGTTCACGTAGCCGCCGACGATCTTGCCGCGGGCCGGGATCGCCTCATCCACGTTCCGCCGCCAGGACGAGGTCATGACCCGGCAGCCGGCCTCCGTCTCGATGTAGTCGCCGAAGGGGACGGCCAGGATGTAGTAATCGAAGTCGAGCTCGTGGAGACGGACGCCGATGGTCTGGCTCGACTTGTAGAACGAAGGCCGGATGTAGACGTCCTGGCGGAAGGCGTTCCGCCGGACCGTCTCGAGGATCTGGCCGGTCAGCTCCTCGACCGACGGGACGGGCTCCATGAGCATGATCCTGCACGACCGGCGGATACGCTCGACATGCTCCCGAACCCGCAGGGCGTAGAGCTGACCTTGCTCCTCGTTCCAGTAGGCCCGGATGCCCTCGAAGACGGCCGTCCCGTAGAGGAACGCATGGGTCATCAGCGGGATGTTCGCCTCGGCGAGCGGGACGTAGCGGCCCTGGAAGAAGCAGGTCAGGGGCGGGGTCGCCGCAGCCGCCCCGGAGGCGGCGCCGGGCGCGGGCTTCTCGGTCAGCATCGTGGAGGGCTCCTGGAGATGGCGGCGGCGCGAGTCGGCGCCCGCCCACCCGAGTATACGCCGCGACCCGCCCGGTCCCGGGTCCGGCGGCCCGTTGGGGCACTCAGCCGATGACGCCGGCCAGGTCCGCGGCGACCAGGCCTAGATAGCCGATGTAGAAGGCTCCGCCGACGAGCAGGCTGCGCCCGCCGAGCCGGCCGCGAAGGGCCATCGGCCCGAAGACGGCGGCGGCGGCGGCGAAGGTGATGGCAGCCGACAGGAAGGGCAGCAGCGAGCTCGGCCCGATGGCCCAGGCGGCGGGGGCGAAGAGCAGCCCGATCGAGGTCGGGAAGACGCTCTGGAAGACCATCGCCCCGGTGATGTTGCCCATCGCCAGGGTGTCCTTGCCCTGGCGGACCCAGATGACGCTGTTGAGCTTCTCGGGGAGCTCCGTGGCGATCGGCGCGATGACGAGGGCCAGGACCGTCGGGTCCACGGCCAGGCTGTGGGCCAGGTCCTCCACGGCACCCACGAACAGGTTCGCCCCGAGGACGATGGCGACCAGCGAGAGCGCGACCTGGAAGGTGACGATGCGCAGCCGCGGCACCCGCAGCTCGGCGGGGGCGCGGCGGTCGAGGCGATGCAGGCGCAGTGGGGCCAGGTCGGGCTCGGCGGCCTCCGCCGCGTCGTCGGCGGCTTCCTCGGCCGCCTCGGTGACGAAGTGGCTGCGGACGTAGACCGCGTACAGGCCGAGCAGGACGAGGGCAACGGCCCAGCGCGTCCAGTGCGGCTCCTGGGGCAGGAATGCGGCCGCGATCGCCAGGGCATAGCCGACCGCGAAGAAGCGGATGTCCGTGCCCAGCACGCCCGTGTCGACGACCATCCCCTCCCCCGTCGCCCGCCGGCGGGCGAGCAGGACGACGGCCAGGCCGGTCACGAACATGGCCAGCGTGGCGAGCATGAACGGGGCGCCCAGGATGGCCCCGACGCCGACGTGGCTGGCGCCCTCGCTCGAGCCGCCCAAGATCGCGATGAGCGGGATCATCGTCTCGGGCAGGGCGGTGCCGACCGCGGCGAGCACCGAGCCGACGGCGCCCTCTGCCAGCTCGAGCTTGTGACCGAACCACTCGATGCCGTTCGTGAACAGCTCGGCCCCGACGAGGATGACCGAGAAGGCACCGACGAGGACGGCGATGTCGAGCACGGCCGGCTACCCGGAGGTCGCCGGCGCCAGGCCGACGCGCGGGCCGGTGACGGCGACGCGGGCCGGCCCGATGGGGGCCAGCCGCCGGGTGGCGAGGGCCGGTCGCCCGCTATCCGCGCCCGGGAGGCCCAACGTCCCGGCCGAGACCCCGCCGCCCGGCAGGAGGGCCGTCACCGCGAACCGCCGGGATCCGGTCAGGGCCGGAGGTGCTGCGGGGCGTACGGGAGCAGCGCGACGTGGCGGGCCCGCTTGAGGGCGACGGCCAGCTGGCGCTGGTGCCCGGCGCAGGTGCCCGTCTTGCGGCGCGGCTCGATCTTCGCCCGCTCCGACAGGTACCGCCGCAGGCGGTTCACTTCCTTGTAGTCGATCTGGACCGTCTTGTCGGCGCAGAAGGCGCAGACCTTGCGCCGGCGCCGGTCGCGGTAGTAGTCGTCACGCTTCTTGCTGGCCTTGCCAGTCGTCGCCATGCCTCGTCCTCACCTGGTGCTCGGTCCCGCTGCCGCGGGATCGTGCTGTCGTTCGTCGCTCGTGTCGTCTTTAGTCGTCGCCGGGGCGTCAGCCCCGTGGGGCACCCGGCCCTTAGAAGGGCAGGTCGTCGATGTCGGAGCTCTCGTCGTAGCCGCCGCCGGCCGGGGCGGGCTTCGGTGCAGCCGCCGGCCGCGCCGGGAAGCCGGCCTCGCCGCCCTCCTCGTCGCGCTGGCGGCGATCGAGCGTGAGGACGGTGTCCGCGGTCACCTCGAGGGCGGTCCGCTTCTGGCCGTCCTGGCCCTCCCACTCACGCGACTGGAAGCGGCCCTCCACGAAGACCTTGCTGCCCTTGCGAAGCTGCTCGGCGGTGCGCTCGGCGAGCTGGCCCCAGGCCGTGACCCGGAACCACTCGGTCTGCTCCTGCCACTCGCCTTCCTGGTTCTTGGTGTTGCGGTTGACCGCCAGGGTGAACTGGGTGACCGGCCGCCCGCTCGGCGTGTAGCGCATCTCCGGGTCGCGGCCCAGGTTCCCGATCAGGAGCATCTTGCAGAGGGACACCTGATCCTCCTCCGCCGGTGGGCCGGCCTCAGTCGATGGCCGCCGGTGCGGCCTCGCTCTCCGATTCGTCGATGCGCTCGCCCTGCTCCTCGTCCTCCTCGGCCTCGCCGGGCAGGCTCTCCTCGCTCGGCTCGGCGGCTCGGTCGCGGCCTGAGCGCACCGGGCGCTCGATGCGGGTGACGAGGTGGCGCAGGACCTCCTCGGTGATGAGCAGGCCGCGCTCGAGCTCGGCGACCGCCGGGGCCGGGGCCTCGAAGACCACGATGTGGTAGGAGCCCTCGCGGAAGTGGCCGATGGGATAGGCCAGCCGGCGTCGGCCCCAGGGGGCCTGCTTGACGATCTGGCCGCCGCCGGTCCCGATGGCCCGGGTCGTCCGCTCCAGGACCGCCTGCGCCTTGTCGTCGGGCAGGTCCGGTCGGAGCACCAGCATGAGTTCGTATCGGCGCATGCGCCGTCACTCCTTCCTGTGGGTATGCCCCGCTGCGTGGCGACGGCGGTGGGGCCGTCCCGGCGGAGCCGAAAGGAAACCGGGGCAGTCTAGCACGAGGCCGGCGTCGACCGGTCCACGGGGCCGACGACCGCGGAGGTATCCGCGCGGCGCGGACAGGGCGAGCGAGGCTGCGCGTGGCGGACCAAGCCCGTATCCTCTGATCGTCATCGCATTGCCCAGCGGAGTGACCGTGGCCGCCAGCACCATCCTGCTCCTGGAGACCGACCCGGCGAGCGAGACCCTCCTGTCCGGCGTGCTGTCGGGGGTCGGCTACAGCGTCACCGTCGTCCACGACCCGGGCGAGGCGTTCCACCAGGCGAGCAGCCACAACCTCGTCGTGATCGATGTCGTGCCGCCCGAGATCGACCCCGTGGCGGTCTGTCGCGAGATCCGGGGCACGCCGGCGCTGGCCGCCATCCCGGTCCTGTGCATCAGCCAGAGCGACGAGGTCGAGGCCCGCATCCGCTTCCTCGAGGCCGGCGCGGACGACGTCATGGCCAAGCCGTTCGACGCGCGCGAGCTCGAGGCCCGCGTCGAGGCCCTCCTCCTCCGCTTCCAGCGCTCGCGCGATCTGTCGCCGCTGCTGACGAACGGGACAGGAGCCCCGGTCCGCCGGACCGTTGCCGTCTTCAGCCCCAAGGGCGGCGTCGGGACGACCACCATCAGCGTCAACGTGGCGTCGGCGCTTGCCGCCAGGGCCGCCGGTCGGACGGCGCTCGTGGACCTGGACCTCCAGTTCGGCCAGGTCGCCACGCACCTCAACCTGAGCCCCAACCAGACCCTGGCCGAGCTCGCGCGGGACGAGACCGCGCTCCGCGAGCCGGAGCTGCTCCGCTCCTACGCCGCGCGCCACGACTCCGGTCTCGAGATCTACGCCGCGCCGCCCTCCCCCGAGCTGGCCGAGCTCGTCGCGCCGGAGCACGTCACCCGCCTGCTGGGAACCGCGGCGAGCCTCTACGAGCACGTCGTCATCGACGCGGGCCACGTCCTTGACGAGCGGACCCTCAACGCCCTCGAGCAGGCCGACACCGTGGTCTTCCCGGTCCTGCCCGAGTTCGCCGCGCTGCGCGCCCTCCACGTCCTGATCGACTACCTGACGGAGACCGGCACCGTCGCCCCGAAGGCCGTCTTCGTGGTCAACCACATCTTCGCCCGCGAGATGCTCTCGATGCGGGACGTAGAGTCGGCCCTCGGCACCAAGGTCGCGGCCGAGCTGCCCTACGACCCGATGGTCTACCTGAAGGCCGTCAACGAGGGCATCCCGGTCGTCCGCGGCGCGCCGCGCTCCTCCGCTGCCGAGCGGCTCCTCCGGCTGTCCGCGCTCGTCGCGGGCGACGCGGGCTCCGCCGAGGCGGCGAGCACCGAGCGGCGGGCGAGCCTGCTGGGAGGGCTCCTCCACCGCGCCTGATCGGGCGGCGCTCGCCGCACCGCGGGGCGATCGCGCGGTCGCGGCCGGGCGGCGCGGCATCCTCGCAGGTGCCCGACGCCTCTCCGGCGGTGCCTGCAACGGTTCCGCAATGCGCGACCCCACCCCCGGGCTGGCGACCCGGGCCCGTCGTCGTCAGGCTTGCCACACGCCGGCGGCGCAGCGCGACGCTCGGCCACGCGGCCGATCCCGGGCCGGCCGGCTACCCGGTCTGGAAGAGGCGCAGCAACACCCCGGCCAGGACGAGACAGCCGATCAGGACACTCCCCGCGCGACGGCGGGGCCTGCCCTGACCGCCCACCGCCCGGGCGATCGGCAGGGCGAGCAGGGCGACCCCCGCGTACAGGAAGTGGAGGGGATCGGCAGGCTGGTGACCAGCGACGAGCAGCAGCGGCCCGCTGAGCAGCGCGATGAGCAGGCCCGCCTCGGCGGCGAGCAGGCAGCGGTCGGTCCAGCGCTGGACGGGACGATCCAGGACGACGCCGGGCAGGGTGAGGAGCGCGGTCAGCCCGACCAGCGCGCCGGCCAGGCCCCACAACCAGAGGTGGATCGTCGTCATCGCCGCGCTGCCTCGTCCGGATCCCGTCGCGCCATCCTAGCGACGAGCGGATCCCTCGCGTGAGGCGCCTGCGGCCGGTCGGTGGCTGGCTGGTCGTGCTCGGCCTGCTCCTCGGCGCGGTCCTCCTCGTCGGCTCCGGCGGGACCGCCGCGGCCCAGACCGCCCCGGGCCAGGTCTCCGGCTCGGACGTCTCGACCGGCGCCCAGCTCTTCGTCCAATCGTGCGCCGCCTGCCACGGGACGCAGGGCCAGGGCACGGCGGCGGCGCCGGCGATCGCCGGCCGTGGCGCGGCCGACGTCGACTTCGTCCTGCGGACGGGCCGGATGCCGCTCTCGGACCCGCGCCAGCAGATGGTCCGCAACAAGCCGGTCTTCGACGACGCCCAGATCCGGGCGATCGTCGCCTACGTCGCCGGGCTCGGCGGAGGACCCGCCATCCCCAGCCCGGACGTCACGCGTGGGGACATCACCCGCGGCCGCTCGCTGTTCATCCAGAACTGCGCCGCCTGCCACGCGGCGACTGGGGCCGGTGACGCCGTCGGCGGTGGCTTCGAGGCACCCGGGCTCTCGCAGGCGGACCCGCTCACCGTCGCGGAGGCGATGCGCGTCGGCCCCGGCGCCATGCCCGTCTTCGACCCGCGGCTCTTCCCCGACCAGGACGTCAACGACGTCGCCGCCTACGTCCAGTACCTTCGCCGGGCGCCCTCGCCCGGCGGCCTCGCCATCGCCGACGTGGGCCCGGTGGCCGAGGGCTTCGTGGCGGGCATCATCGGGCTCGGCCTCCTGCTGCTCGTCGTCGCCTGGATCGGGCGCCCGGTCCGCGTCCAGCTCCCAGGCCGGCCGGGCCGCCGGGGCCGCGGGGATGCGCCATGACGGCGCCCGGGCGTACCGGAGCGCGCCGCCAGCTGCCCGGCTCTCGCCGCGCCGAGCTCGCGACCGCCGCCCTGTTCGGCCTCGCCGCCCTGGCCGGCCTCGCCCTGCTCGCGGTCTACGCCCTCGACGGGCCGATCCAGGCCCAGGGCCTCCTGCTCACCGTCTGCCTCGGCGGCATCGGGGCCGCCATCATCAACTGGGTCCAGCGGCTGATGGACATCCGGGAGGTCGCGGAGCCGCGTCACGCGCTCGCCTCGGATCCCCGGGACGTGGCCGGGGTCGGCGAGAGCCTGGAGGAGGAGGCCGGCTTCACCCGCCGCCGGTTCCTCGTCGGCGCCCTGCTCGGCGCGCTCGGCGGCCTCGCCGCGGCGGTCGCCATCCCCATCCTGTCGCTCGGGCCGGCGCCGGGCCGGAGCCTGTTCGTGACCTCGTGGCGGAAGGGGCTCCGGATCGTCCGGACGGATGGCACGCCGGTCAACCGCGCGGACCTGTCCGCGGACGGCATCCTGACCGTCTTCCCGGAGGGCCACGTCGGCGAAGCGGACGCGGCGACGCTGCTCATCGCCGTCGGCCGCGACCTGCTGCGCCTGCCGCCGGACCGCCAGGCCTGGGCGCCGGACGGGATCGTGGCCTACTCCAAGCTCTGCACCCACGCCGGCTGTCCCGTCGGGCTGTACCGGGCGAGCCAGCACCAGCTGATCTGCCCCTGCCACCAGTCGACGTTCGACGTGACGGACGGCGCCCGGCCGATCTTCGGCCCGGCGGCCCGGCCCCTGCCGCAGCTGCCCATCGCCCTCCAGCCGGACGGCACGTTCGTCGCCCTGGGCGACTACCCGGAGCCCGTCGGGCCGAGCTTCTGGGACATGGGCTGAGCGATGCGCGAGCGACTCACCCGCCAGCCGGCCGACGCCGGCCTCGTCCCGGAGCCGACCGAGGGCGGCGAGGAGCGGACCGAGCTGGAACGGCTCGTCGGCTGGCTCGACGAGCGGACCGGCGCCGCGGCCATCGCCCGGGGCGCCCTGCGCAAGGTCTTCCCGGACCACTGGTCGTTCCTGCTCGGCGAGGTCGCCCTGTTCTGCCTCGTCATCCTCGTCGCGACGGGCACCTTCCTGACCTTCTTCTTCACCCCCGACACGACGCAGGTCACCTACCAGGGACCGTACGCGCCGCTCGACGGCCAGCAGGTGTCGGCCGCCTTCGCCAGCGTCATGCGCCTCTCGTTCGAGGTCCGGGCGGGCCTCCTGATGCGCCAGGTCCACCACTGGACGGCGCTCATCTTCGTCGGCTCGATCGTCCTTCACCTCTGCCGGATCTTCTTCACCGGCGCCTTCCGGCGACCGCGCGAGATCAACTGGCTCGTCGGCTTCGGGCTGCTGCTGATGGCGATGGGCGAGGGCTTCACCGGCTACTCGCTCCCGGACGACCTCCTCTCGGGGACCGGCCTGCGGATCGCCTACTCGGTGGCGATGTCGATCCCCTTCATCGGGCCGTACTTCGCCTTCCTCATCTTCGGCGGCGAGTTCCCGGCGCCCGCCTTCCTGAGCCGGCTCTTCGTCTTCCACATCATGCTGCTGCCGGCCCTGCTCATCGGGGCAGTGAGCATCCACCTGCTCATCATCTGGATCCAGAAGCACACCCAGTACCCGGGCCCGGGCCGGACCGAGGACAACGTCGTCGGAGCGCACCTCTGGCCCGGCCAGGCCTTCCGCTCCATCGGCCTCCTCTTCCTGACGGGCGCGGTGGTGACGCTCATCGCAGGCTTCGTCCAGATCAACCCGGTCTGGGCCTACGGCCCGTTCATCCCGTACACCGTGAGCTCGCCCGCGCAGCCCGACTGGTACATCGGCTGGCTCGAGGGCGCCCTGCGCATCGGCCCGAACTTCGAGCCGCACATCCTGGGGATCACCATCCCGTCGCCGTTCTGGCCGGGCGTCCTGGTGCCGGGCATCCTCTTCACCGTCCTGATCTTCTGGCCGTTCATCGAGGCGGCCGTACGGCACGACCATCGCCAGCACGATCTGCTCGACCTGCCCTGGCAGGCGCCCGTCCGGACGGCCATCGGGGCGGCCCTGCTGACCGTCTTCGCCGTGCTGACCCTGGCCGGGGCGAACGACATCCTGGCCGTCTTCCTGAGCGTCCGGGTCGAATCGCTGACCGAGGCGTTCCGGGTCCTCGTCGTCGTCGCCCCGATCGTCGTGGGCCTCGTCACCTACCGGCTGTGCATCGAACGGCGGGACCGCGGCGCGTCGGTGTCCCCGCCCGCGGGCACGCTCCTGCGGCGGACGCCGGACGGCGGCTTCGAGGAGGTCGAGGCGTGACCGGTCGGCTCGGGCTGGCCCTGGCCCTGCCCGCCCTGCTCGTGCTGGGCGGCTGCATCCCCCAGCCTGCGACCTCGCAGGCCCAGGCGACCGCCACGCTCTACTGGATCTTCATCGGCGCGGGCGCAGTGGTCGCCGCCCTGGTCTGGGGCCTCATCAGCTGGTCGATCCTGCGCTACCGGCGGCGGGACGACAGTCTGCCGGTCCAGACCCGCGGCAACGTGACGCTGGAGGTCATCTGGACCGGCCTGCCGATCCTCACCGTGCTCGTCCTGTTCGGCCTGACCCTGGTCACCCTTGGCCGGGTCGACGCCCGCTCCGGCGACCACGGCGTCAACGTCAAGGTGACCGCCTTCCAGTGGCAGTGGCGGTTCGACTACCTCGACGCGGGCGTCTCGGTCATCGGCCGGGTCGACCAGCCGCCGACGTTCGTCGTGCCGGCCGGCGTGCCCGTCCACGTCACCCTCGTCTCGAACGACGTCGACCACGCCTTCTGGGTCCCGGCCTTCCTCTTCAAGCGCGACGCGATCCCCGGCCACCCGACGCAGTTCGACTTCGAGGTGGTCACGCCCGGGACGTACGCGGGCCAGTGCGCCGAGTTCTGCGGCGTCTACCACGATCGGATGCTGCTCACCGTCCAGGCCGTCTCCCAGGCCGACTACCAGGCCTGGCTGACGACGCAGCGGGCCGCGACGTCCCCATCCCCCTCGCCCAGCGGGAGCGCGCCCTGATGAGCACCCTGACCGACGTCCGCGCGGTGGGGCTGGGCCACGCCCGCTCTGGCCTGCTCGACTGGCTCTCGACGACCGACCACAAGCGGATCGGCCTGCTCTACATCGGCAGCGCCATCGCCTTCTTCCTGTTCGGCGGGCTGCTGGCCGAGCTCATGCGGGCGCAGCTGACCGGCCCCGCCCAGACGCTCGTCAGCGAGGGCACCTACGACTCGCTGTTCACGATGCACGGCACGATCATGCTGCTGCTCTTCGGGACGCCGATGGCCATCGGCCTGGCGAACTACCTGGTCCCGCTCCAGATCGGGGCGGCCGACATGGCCTTCCCCCGCCTCAACGCCCTCTCGTTCTGGCTCTTCCTGTTCGGCAGCCTGATCGTCCTGTCGAGCTTCCTGACCAGCGGCGGGGCGCCGGCCGTGGGCTGGTTCGCCTACGCGCCCCTGACCGAGCCGGCCTACTCCCCCGGCCCGGGCCTCGACCTGTGGGCCGTCGGGCTCATCGTGAGCGGCGTCTCGAGCGTCGTCGGCGCGGTCAACTTCATCGCCACGATCTACGCCCGGCGGGCGCCGGGCATGACGATGTTCCGGATGCCGATCTTCACCTGGAACGTCCTGGTGACCGCGGCGCTCATCCTGTTCACCTTCCCGGCCCTGACCGCCGGCCTGGTGATGCTCTTCATCGACCGTCACTTCGGGGGCGCCTTCTTCGACCCGAGCCACGGCGGCAGCGCGGTCCTCTGGCAGCACGTCTTCTGGTTCTTCGGCCACCCCGAGGTCTACATCCTCATCCTGCCGTTCTTCGGGGTGATCACCGAGATCATCCCCGTCTTCAGCCGCAAGCCCGTCTTCGGCTACCGCGCCTTCGTGCTCGCGACCGTCGCCATCGCCAGCCTGTCGATGGCGGTCTGGGCCCACCACATGTTCGCGACCGGCGCCGTCAACAACCCCTTCTTCAGCATCATGTCGCTGCTCATCGCCGTCCCGACCGGCATCAAGTTCTTCAACTGGACGGCGACGATGTGGCGCGGCCAGCTCACCTTCCCGGCCCCGATGCTCTGGGCGATGGGCTTCCTGTACCTGTTTCTCGTGGGCGGCATCACCGGCGTCATGGTCGCCTCCCCGCCGCTCGACTACCACTTCGAGGACAGCTACTTCGTGGTCGCCCACTTCCACGCCACGCTCGTCGGCGGGACGACCTTCGCGACGTTCGCCGGGCTCTACTTCTGGTTCCCCAAGATGACCGGCCGGCGCCTCGACGAGCGGCTGGCGAAGCTCCACTTCTGGGCCTGGCTCATCGGCTTCACGCTGACCTTCGGGCCGCAGTTCCAGCTCGGCCTGCTGGGCATGCCCCGTCGGATCGCGCAGTACCCGGCGAACCCGGAGTGGCAGCCGCTCAACGTGCTCTCGACGATCGGCGCGCTGCTGCTCGGCCTCGGCGTCGTGCCCTTCCTGCTGGCGGTCTGGAAGGCGCTCCGCAGCCCGGCGGACGCGGGCGACGATCCGTGGGGCGGCAACTCGCTGGAATGGGCGACGACGTCGCCGCCGCCCCACCACGACTTCTTCCGGCTGCCGCCGATCCGATCGGAGCGGCCGGTCTTCGACGCGCGGATGGCCGCCGCGGGGCTGCGACCCGAAGGGGGCGGCCCGGACGAGGGATCGACGACGTGACGCCTCCACCGGAGCAGCGGGACACGGAGCGGGCGGAGCCGGGTCGGGCCGCCGGACCCAACGAGGACGGCTCGATCCCCTCCGGCGAGCGGCCGACCGGGCTCCCGGTGACGCTGCCCGTGCCGGGCTTCCTGCGGGTGCAGCCGGAGGAGGTCTGGTTCTTCCTGCGGATCTCGGCCTACGCCTTCTTCATCGGGACGGTCTACTGGGTCGTCAGCTACGAGGCCGCCGGGACGATGCTCCTGTTCGGCTTCGGCCTGGCCGCGGGCTTCGGGACGCTCATCCTCGCCCTCGGCGCGCGCTCCGCACGACGCCACGCGAGGGACCCCGAAGCCGATGGCAGCGCCGCGGTCGAGGACGCGGCGGTCGCCGACGTCACCGTCCCAGAGGTGGCCGGCAGGCCGGACCTGGCGCCGGACGGGCCGTTCGGCGACGAGAGCGGGCGGATCCCCTCGCCGACCCTGCACCCGCTCGGGCTCGCGTTCGGCGTCGCGCTGGCGGCCCTCGGCCTCGTCTTCGGGCCCTGGCTCATCATCCCCGGCCTCGCCTTCGCCCTGGTCGGCGCGCTCGGCTGGGGCAGTGCCGCGATGCGCGAGTACCTCGCCGTCGCCCCGCCCCGCCCTGCCCCCGGGCGGCGGCGGCGTGGCGACTGGGCGGACGATGCGGGAGACGGCCTGTCGGGCAGGCTCGGCGACGAGGAGACCGTCGCCGGCGGGTAAGGTGCGGCACCCGGGAACCGTCTCGCCTCCCGCAGCCGAGACGGCTCAGCGGCGCGCGATAGCCCCGCGCGCCGTGTCTCGTTCCGCCCGAGCCGGGCCGGCCGCGCGCCCGAGCCGGCTCTCGAGCTCGAGCACGGCCTCTGTCGCGGCATCCCACTCCGGGCCGTGCGGGGCCGCTGCGGCGAGGCGTCGGCGGGCCATCCGCAGCCGCTGCTCCAGGTCCGCCGTCCCGTCCCGCGCCACCGTCCCGACCTCCTGCCACGTGCGATCCGCCGGGACCCCTCGCGGGCGCCCGGTCGAGCAAGCGTACGGGGCGGGACACTGCGGTGGCATCCTCGCTTCGCCGTAGGCCGGCCGGTCCTTGCGACCCCCCACGGGCGCGCCTCAGCCGCTGCACCTCGCCCCGCCGGGCCGGCCTCGGCCGCCACTGCCACGTTCGGCGCGCCGACGCCTGGTGCCGAAGCAGGGATTCGAACCCTGACGCCCTCGCGGGCAGCCGAGTTTAAGTCGGCCGCGTCTGCCGTTCCGCCACTTCGGCCCCGCCGGAAGCCTACCCCAGCCTCGGCCGCGCTGATGGCCGCCTCGGCCGGGCCGCGCCCGGCGGCTCGGCGGGTTCGGCCCTCCGGACTCGGGAGTCATGCCCGCGTCAGGCCGCCGGCAGACCCTCCGGCCCCTCGTTCACCGGCGGCGGCGCCAGGAGGCGGGCCTGATACCGGCGCCAGAACCACGCCTCGGCGCCCCGCCCGTCGGCCGCCAGCGCCCCGAGACGCTCGATGTCGAGGACGGCCACCCGGCCGCAGGCAGGATGGGCGAAGCGGCCCGAGCGCAGCTCGACCGTGCCCACGAACGGCGCCCGGCAGTAGGGGCACCACAGGGCGGTCGGCTGGCTGACTGTCGAATCCGTGTCCACGCGATCCCTCCGATCGGCGCCATCGTCGATCGGCCGCCGTTGCAGGTCCCCCTGCCGGCGGCGCGGCCGCGTTATCAGTCGCGCGACGGTTGGCCCCGGCCGTCCGGGTGGAGCGACGGGCGGGACTCGCTCCCTATGTCGACACGGCCCGGAACCGACCGCCGTCGAGGTGCACGCGCAGCGGCAGCCCGAACGCCTCGCTCAGGACCTGCCCGCTGACGACGTCGCGGACACGTCCCTCGGCGACCACCCGACCGGCGCGCAGGACGAGCGCGTGGCTCGTCCCGGGCGGGATCTCCTCGACGTGGTGGGTGACCAGGACGGTGGCCCGGAGCCGGCCGTGCGAACCGAGCTCGTCGACGAGTCGGACCAGCGTCTCGCGCCCGGCGAGGTCGAGACCCGCGGCCGGCTCGTCGAGCAGCAGGAGGCTCGGCTCCGCGAGCAGGGCGCGGGCGATCTGGACGCGCTGCCGCTCGCCCGTCGAGAGCGAGCCGAAGGCGTGCTCGGCGAGGCTCGCGCAGCCGACGAGCTCGAGCAGCCGGCGTGCCCGCACGACGGTGGCGGGCTCGATCGGCGTCCACCAGGGCGCCAGCGCGCCGGTCGCCCCGGCGACCACGACGTCTATGGCAGCGAGCGCCTCGGGGATGTCCGACGCCAGGGCCGCGCTGACGATGCCGACCTCGCGCCGCAGCTCGCGCGCGTCGACTCGGCCGAGGACGCCGCCCAGCAGGGTCACCCGGCCCTGCGTCGGCCAGAGGTACCCGGCGGCGACCGAGAGCAGGGTCGTCTTGCCGCCCCCGTTCGGGCCGAGGACGACCCACCGCTCGCCGTCCCGGACGGTCCAGGCCACGTCCTCGAGGATCGCCCGACCCTGCCGCCGGACCGTGACGGCGGAGAGGGCCAGGACGACGGGGTCGGACGAAGTCTCGCGACCCGGCGGCGCGTCCTGGGCCGACGGCGCCTGCTCGCCCCCCGGGCGCCTCACAGCAGGCCGACCTCGGTGAACTGCGGCAGGCGGCCGCCCCAGCAGACCGCCCACCCCGCGACGAGGAGCAGCGTCAGCGCCCCCGCGCCGCCGAGGATGGCCGCGATCGGCCTGGAGGCGAGCCGGCGGCGGCCGGCGACCGCGACCAACGCGACCCCGATGATGGTCAGCGGGATGTCGAGCGGAGCCGTCCCACTCTCGATGAGGACCATCCACCAGGCCACGCCGAGGACGATCGCGCCCGCGATCCCCGCGACCCGTGTGGGCCGCCCCTCGGCAGTCGGAGCCGCCAGCGACCGGCCGATCGCGAGGCCCCACACGCCGAGGATGCCGACGTGCCATAGGTAGTGGCTGAGCACTTCATCGTAGTAGTGTGCTAACGCGCCAGTAGGGACGGCGAGGTGCTCCCAGGGCCGGCCGATCGAATTGGCCGCGAGGTGCATGCCCTGCCCCTCCACCCACAGGGCGGCCAGGACGAGGAACAGGAGGCGCTGGAGGCGGGTCCCCGGTATCCGCTCGTCATCGAGCGCGCAGAGGTACCAGCCGAGCGGGATGAGCACGAGCGGCGTGAAGAGGTCGATGACCTCCTGCCAGTAGAACCCGGCAGGGAACGGCGCCGGAGCCTGGGTACGGAACGCGGCGGGCAGGACGAGGAACCCGACGAAGGCGACGGCGTAGACGAGCGCGACGCGGTCCGACCTGGCCATGGCAGGCTCCCTCGCTCCAGCGGCGGCGCGCATTCCCCTCGGCCCGCCGCCCACCCATCATGCGCCTCACGTGCCCCGCGGGCAGTCACCGGGCCGACCCGCCCGATGACCCCCGATGACGTGCCCTGGAGCTCGCGCCTCGGTCCCGCGCTCGCCATCCCCTCAGCCGCGATAGAGGACGGCCGCCGCCACGAACAGCCCGATGGCGAGCGCATAGGACAGCGGCAGCCACGGCGCCGCGACGAACATCACGAAGGCGATCGCCACGCCCGCCGCCAGCGCCCTCCCGTAGCGACCCGCCTCGCCCGTGCCCACATCGTGGCCCTCCCCCGCTCAGGGTGACGCCCCGCGGTGAGCGTACGCCCCGACCGGTCGATGACGCGCTCGTTGGGACGGCGCGTCATGCGAGACCCCGGTCGGCGGCACGAGCCCGCGCCCCGCACGACCGGGCAGTGCCCGTGACACGGCCGCGCAAGGCGCTGCACCGAGAAGTGGCAGGGGCCGGAGACGCGGGGCGGCCCACCATCGGGTCACGAGCGCCGCCGGGACGAAACAAGGAGACATCGTGACAGATCCGAACACCGCACACGGGAGTCCGCCGGGGCCGATGGGGGCCGTCCGCCGCTGGCTGATCGTCGGAGGGGCGGGGCTGGCCCTGGTCGCCTCGACCCTGCTCGCGACCGGTCAGGCCGCGGCGGCCCCGACGGCGGCCCCGGGGAACAACGGGACGCTCAAGGTGCACCAGGGTGGCCTCGACGACGCCGCCAACCCCGGCAACGGCGGCGACGTCGACAACGACCCCCACGTCTGCACATTCCATCTCCACTTCTACTTCGCCGACGCCGGGCAGTCCGGGCGTTGGTGGATCCAGACCTGGGCGCCGACGGGGAGCGGCGCGACCGTCCTCACAGGCGGGTACCTCACCGATGCCCATGGCGAGTACCGCACGCCGGCCGCGCCCGGCGCGTACACCCTGCCTGACGGTCACTACAAGGCCTTCTGGGAGGGCCGGGACACCCAGAACGTCAAGATGAAGGTGTTCTGGGTGAGCTGCGCCACAGCGACCACCGGCGGCGGGGCGACCGCATCGGCAGGCGCCTCGGCCTCGGTGACGCCGGGCGTCGGCTCCACCGCCGGCGTGCTCGTGTCGGCGACGCTCGCCACCTCGCTGCGCGCGGACATCGCTGCGGAGCAGGCGGAGCTGAACGAGCTTGCCGAACTTCAGGCCAGCCTCACCGCGTCGCTGTCCGCCGAGCAGGCGGAGCTGGCGACGGCGACCTCGGCGCAACTCCGAAGCGCTCTCGCGGCCGAGGTCACCACCGTGCAGGCCGAGCTCTCAGCGCTCGCCGAGCTGCGGTCAGCGATCTCCGCCGGCATCGGGGCCCAGCAGGCCGAGCTCAGCGCGACGACCGAAGCACAGCTCCGGGCGGCCATCCAGGCACGGATCGCGGCCGAGCAGGCCGAGCTGACGGCGCTCGCCCGGCTCCGAGTCGCGGCCGAGTCGACCGTCGCGGCCGAGGAGGCCGAGCTGGCGATCGCGAGCTCGCCGAGCCTCCGCGCGGCCCTCCAGGCGGAGATCGCCGCCGGGCAGGCCGAGGTGACGGCGATCGCTCGACTCGAGCAGGCGATCGAGGCCGCTCTGCCGGCTGAGGAAGCGGCCGAGCGAACCGGGTCGGTGGAGGCGCTCGAGGCCGCCCTCGGCCGGATCGCGTCTGCCGAGAGCCTCGAAGCCAACGCCACCGCCGCCTTCGGTGCATCGGCGGGCACGGCCGCCCAGGCCGCGCTCGGCGTCGGCTCGACCGGTGCCGTCCTCGGTCTCGCCGCCACGCCGGGCGCGGCCGCGACGTCCGGCTCGGGCCAGGCACTCGGCGTGGGCAGCACCGGCGCCGTCCTCGGCTCGAGCGGCGCTGCAGCGACCCCTCCCACGACCTCGACGTCCCAGGTTGCGACCCGCCTGGGTGGCAGCCCGGTCCTGCCGATCCTGGGGATCCTGGCTGGGCTCGCGCTCCTCGGGGCCGCCCTGGCGAGTCGCCGCTCTGCCGGCGCACGGCGCTAGCCCGAACGGCACCGGCGACCGGCGACCGACGACGCCCCGGGGTCACTCCCGGGGCGTCGTCACGTGAGAAGAGAGGCCCCGAAGGGCCTCTCGAACAGGGTCAGGAGTGGAGGCGACGAGCGGATTCGAACCGCTGAATAGAGGTTTTGCAGACCTCCCCCTTAACCACTTGGGTACGTCGCCTCGGAAGGCCGCCGGAAGGGGTCCGGCGTCGAGCAACTGCGCCTGCTCAGGCTGGGGCTGGCTGCCCCTCGAGGATTCGAACCTCGCCCAACGGATCCAAAGTCCGCTGTCCTACCACTAGACGAAGGGGCACCGGTCGGATCCTCCGGCGGGAGGCCGGTGACTGGACCGGCGGCCGGGCAAAAGAATGGAGCGGAAGACGGGACTCGAACCCGCGACCCTCACCTTGGCAAGGTGATGCTCTACCAACTGAGCCACTTCCGCTCGCGAACCAGGCCAGGCTGTTTCGGGTGGTGCCGAGAGCCAGGATCGAACTGGCGACACCGCGATTTTCAGTCGCGTGCTCTACCTACTGAGCTATCTCGGCTCCGCGGTCCGCCCCAGGCTGGCCGCCCGTCGGCGGAGCGGAGGGTACCACGCCGCCGGGCAGGCTCGCAACGGCGGAGGCTCGCAACGGCGGCGCGGGCCGAGGACGGGCCGGCCTCCTAGTCGAGGCCCGCCAGCTCCTGCTCCTCGGCCGGTGGCAGCGGCGCCTCCCCCGTCAGCTGCCGCAGCCGGTTGATGCGCTCGGCGATCGGCGGGTGCGTCGAGAAGAGGTTGCCGCCGGCGCTGAGCTTCTTGATCGGGTTGACGATGTAGAGGTGCTGCGTCGCCCGGTTGGCGACCTCGAGCGGCTCCTTGTCCTCGGCGATCTTGACCAGCGCCTGCTCCAGGCCGTGCGGGTTCCGGGTCAACTCGACCGACGAGGCGTCGGCGAGGTACTCGCGCTGGCGGCTGATGGCGAGCTGGACGAGCGAGGCCGCGATCGGTGCGAGGATCGCCAGGACGATCGCGACCACGAACATGATCGCCTGCAGCCCGCCGCCTCCCCCACCCTCCCGGTCGTTGCTCCGCCGCCCGCCCCCGCCGAACATCCCGCCCCAGAAGGTCCAGCGCAGGAAGAAGTCGGCCAGCAGGGCGATCGAGCCGACGAGCACCCCGACGAGCAGCGAGAACCGGATGTCGTAGTTGCGAACGTGCGAGAGCTCGTGCCCCAGCACGCCCTGCAGCTCCTCGCGGTCGAGCTTCTGGAGGAGCCCGACGGTGATCGCGACGGAGGCGTGCTGCGGATCGCGCCCCGTGGCGAAGGCGTTCGGCGCCGTGTCGTCGATGATGTAGACCTTCGGCATCGGCACGCCGGCAGCCAGGGTCAGCTCGCGGACGACGTCGTACAGCTGGGGGGCGGACTGCTCGTCGACCTCGCGGGCCCCCGACACGCCGAGGACGAGCTTGTCGCCACCGAAGTACGAGGCGAGCGAGGCGATCGAGCCGAGCAGGACGGCGATGACGACCGCGGCGACCCCGGAGCCGGACGAGCCGCCCCAGGCGTAGCCGATGGCGTAGCCGAGGGCCGCCAGGACGACCACCACGACCAGGATCAGCAGCAGCGAGTTGCGGCGGTTCGCCGACTCCTGCGCGTAGAACGTGGCGGCCATGCGGAGACCGCTAGCGGAGGGCGACGACCGGGACCTGGTCGGCCTCGGGTTCGGCCTCGAAGAACTCGCGCTTGGCGAAGCCGAGCGGGCCTGCCAGGAGGACGTTCGGGAAGACCTGGATGGATGTGTTGTAGTCGAGGACGGTCGCGTTGTAGTGCTGGCGGGCGAACGAGATCTGGTTCTCGGTGGTGGTCAGCTGCTCCTGCAGCGAGAGGACGTTCTCGTTGGCCTTGAGCTGGGGGTAGTTCTCGACGACGGCGAAGAGGCTGCGCAGGGCGCCGGTCAGGGCGTTCTCGGCCTGGGCCTGCTGGGCGACGTTGCCCTGCGCGCCGGCCGTGACGGCATTCGCGCGGGCCTCGGTGACGCGGGTCAGGACCTCCTGCTCGAAGTCCATGTAGCCCTTCACGGCGTTGACCAGGTTCGGGACCAGGTCGTGCCGCCGCTTCAGCTGGACCTCGATCTGGGCGAACGCCTCGTCGATGCGGAGGCGGCGCTGGACGAGGCCGTTGTAGATCCCGATCACGAACACGGCGATCAGGACGACGACGACGATGAGGACGATCAAGCCGGGGCTCATCTGCACTCCCTCGGGCGGCGCGCCACGGTGACGGTCGCGGCGCAGCCAGTCTACGCGCTCCCCGACGGCAGCGGGCCGAGGCGGAGGCGGGCGGGGGCGAGGCGGACGCAGCGCGGCGAGGCCGGCCGAGGGTGTCGCGGCCGAGACGGACGCGGCTGCGACCCGGTTGAGAGGGACGCCCCCGGCCCGGTCGCTCCTACTGCCGACGGGCGATGGCGCGCCCGAGCTCGGCCTTGGTCATCCGGGAGCGGCCGCGGATCCCGAGATCGCGGGCTCGGGCGAGCAGCTCCTCGCGGCTGTGGCCCTCGACGTCGACCCCGTCGAAGGTCTCGCCTTCGCCCCGCCGCGCCGCGTCGCCGCCCTTGCGGGCCCGCGGATCGGATGGGCCGCGCCTGGCCTTCGGCTCCCAGCGGTCACCGACCTTCTCGAAGGAGTGCTTCAGGGCGGCGTACGCCGTGCGGTGAGCGCGCTCGCCCTCGCCGTACGTCTCGACCGCGCTGTCGTGGGCCTCCGACCACGTCCGCTGCGCCTTCCGCGGAGAGCGGCGGATCGTGGAGGGCATCTCGCGGCTGGCTGGCATGGTCGTCCTCCTTCGCGGGGAGGGTCCGCCCGCACGGCTTGCAGCGGCCTCACCGGCCCCGACGCCCGGCTCGCGACCGTCAGGCTGCTGCCCGGCGCCACCGGCTGCGGCGAGGCCAAGCCCTCTCGTCCGGCGCCGAGCTGATGGCGCCATGCGCATCAGGCCGGACGCGCTCCGATGGCCGATCCACCCGCGATGCGTCGGTGCGCATCAACCGCCCGGAGGCGCGATGCGTCGGTACGCATCATGAGTCGCGCGTCGTGACGCACGTCGCAGGAGACCCGCGCGCACCGCCACCCGGCCGCCGCCGCCGGACGGGCCCACCGCCGAAGGCCTATGCCTCGTCGCCCTCCAGGACCCGCAGAGAGAAGCCGAACTCGGCGCCGCCGGCGGGTCGCGGTCGAGCCCAGATCCGGCCGCCCATCGCCTCGACGAGCTGGCGGCTGACGAACAGGCCGATGCCGGCGCCCGCGACCTGCGCCGCGGTCTTCGGCGAGCGGTAGAACAGCTCGAACAGCCGGTCGGCCTCATCGCTCGGGAAGCCCGGCCCCTCGTCGAGCACGCGCACGAGGACCTCATCCTCGACGCACTCGGCCGCGAGCTCGACCGTCGAGCCGGGCGGCCCGTACTTCGCCGCGTTGGCCAGGAGGTTGCGGGCGACCTGCTCGACATACGTCCGCTCCGCCATCACCGCAGGCAGGCTTCCGGGCACCTCGGCCCGGAGGGTCGTGTCCGGCCAGCGGGCGCCCTCGGTCCGGACCACCTCGGGCAGGATGTGCTGGAGCAGGACCGGCTCGCCCGCGACGTCGATCGTGCCGGCCTCGACGCGGCTGAGGACGAGCAGGTCCTCGACCAGCCGGTAGAGGCGCTCCGATTCCGCCTCCAGGTCCCGGAACACCTCGCGCCTCGTCCCCTCGGGGATCCGATCGCCCGGGCGGCTGAGCACCTTGGTGCCCGCGTAGATGGTCGTGATCGGGGTCCGCAGCTCGTGGGACAGCACGCCGATGAACGCCTCGCGCATCGCCTTCGCCCGCCGGACGGCCGTGACGTCCCGCATGACGACGATGACCGAGGGTGTCTCCGCGTCATCGGCGGCATCGCGTGGGGTACCGTCCACGCCGTCGTCCCCGCCGGGGCCCGCCACCGGATAGAGCCGCACCTCGAGCCAGCGCTCGTCGGCGCCCGCCAGGCGCGCCTCCCGGGCCGACCCGGCCCGCAGGTCGGCCTCGGTCAGCGGCGAGCCGTCGGGACCCGCGAGGCGGCCGAGGAGTTCGTCGAGGGAGGTCACCGGCAGGTCCGCGAGCAGCTCGTTCGCCGCGGGGTTGGCCAGCAGGGTCCGGCCGAACGGATCGCAGACCAGGACCGCGTCGCCCATCGCCCGGATCACCGCGTTGAGCTCCGCGGCGCGACTCCGCTCGGCGCGGGCGAGGTGCGCGAGCCGTCGGCGCGCCTCCTGGGCGGTCGTCCGCGCCCGCCGCTCCGCCTCGAACAGCCTGGCCCGCTCCAGGGCCTGGGCGGTGAGACCGGCGAGCGTCTCGAGCGACTCGCGCTCGGCCTCGGACATCTCTGTCGGCGCGTCGAAGCCGAGGTACAGCAGGCCGATCGGCCGACCCTCGAAACGGAGCGGCAGGCTGGCAGCGGCCCGCGTGCCGGCCCCGACGCGGGCGGTCGGCCCCATGCCCGCGCGCAGGCTCGCCTCGTCGGGCCACCAGCCCGGCTCGCCCGTTCGCGCCACCACGGCCAGCGGGTGGTCGCCCTCGAGCGGCACGGTCCGCAGCGGATCGAGCTCGTCAGGGCCGAACCCGGCACCCCGGACCAGCTCCAGCCGCTGGCCATCATCGCTCACCCGCGCCAAGAGGCCGCGATAGGCCCCGGTGAGCCGGAGGCCGTGCTCCAGGGCCACCTCGACCACATCGTCCTGCGTCGCGGCGCCCGAGAAGGCGGCGGTCGCGGCCTGGAGCCGCGTCAGTCGCTCGGCCGCCAGCTGAGCCGAGTCGCGCGCCTCACGCTCGGCCTCGAACAGGCGGGCCCGCTCGAGGGCCTGGGCCGCGAGCCGGGCGAGGGCGCCGAGGAACTCGCGGTCCGCCTCCTCGAAGCCGCGGGGCTCGCGGAAGCTCAGGCCGAGGACGCCCAGGACCTCCGTACCGACAGCCAGCGGCAGCACCGCGATGGCGCCCGTCTCGGGCTGCACGTCGTCGCGGCTCTCGCCCGTCCCGGCCGCGAGCTCCTCCCGTTTCGAGAGGAAGACCGGCTGGCCCGTGGTCGCCGCCCGGGTGAGCGGCGCGTCGAAGCTGAGGGGCAGCCGCCGGTAGCGCCGGACGAGCTCCTCGTGATACCCGGTCGCCCGGAGGAGGGCGAGCACGCCGGCAGAGGCGTCGAGGCTCATCAGCAGGCCGGCATACGCGCCGAGCGCGGCTGTCCCCTCGTCGACGATGGCCTGGGCGACCTGGGCCGGGGTGAGCGAGCGGGAGAACGCCGAGGTCTGCGCCTGGAGTCGCCCGATCCGCTCGGCCGACTGTTCCGCAGCGGCGCGGGCGAGCCATTCGGCGCGGTACAGGTCGGCGTTGTCGAGGGCGACGGCGGCGCGCCGACCGAGCTCCTCGGCGAGGGCGAGGTCCGCGTCATCGAACGGCCGAGCTGCGTCCGCACGACCGAGCGAGATGACGCCGAGCAGTCGGCCGCGCGCAGTGAGCGGGACCCAGATGCCGGACTCGACCCCGAGCCGCCGGATCAGGGCGCGGTGCTCCGGCTCGCGGTCGCGGAGCCTCTCCGCCAGCTCGCCGGGTCCGACGAGCCGCGAGCGGCCGGTCCGCAGGACGTCCGAGCGGATGCCGGGTCGGTCCCGGCTCGCCGGGAAGCGAGCCTGGATCTCGAGCAGCAGGTTCCGCCGCGCCGGGTCGCGGTGGGCCGCACCGATGCGGCTGAGCGTCCCGTCGTCCGCGAGAACGTCCACCGCGCACCAGTCGGCGATGTCCGGGACGACAAGGTCCGCCAGGCGGGCCATGGTCTCGCTCGGGTCGAGGGAGGCGGCGAGGAGCGTGCTCGCCTCGGCCAGGAAGCGCAGGGCGCGCTCGCTCCGCTGCCGCTGGGTGATGTCGGCCAGGATGTGGATCGCCCCCCGGATACCGCCGTGCCCGTCGTCGAGGGGCGCCGCCCAGACCGCGACGTCGACCCGGCTGCCGTCCTTCCGGCGGCGCCACGTCTCGAACTCGGCGAACCCCTCACCGCCCAGGTTGCGCGCCAGCTCGTGGGCCAGCTCGGCCTCCTTCTCGGGCGTGACCGCGGGATACGGCCGGCCGATGACCTCCTCGGCGGGCCAGCCGAAGAGCGCCTCCGCGGCGGGACTCCAGGCGTCGACCCGGCCCTCGGCGTCGAAGATGACGATGGCCAGCGGCGACGCCTCGAAGATCGAGCGGCGCGTCGCCAGCAGCTTGCGCATCTGCAGCTCGGCCGCCCGGCTGGCCGAGACGTCGACCATGGTCTGGACCGCGCCGCTGACCGCCCCGTCGGCGTCGTGAAGCGGGTCGAGGCGGACCTGGAAGACGCGCTCGCCGAGGCGGAGCTCGCCTGTGGCGGCCTCGCCCGAGCGGAGCACGCCCTCGACCGCCGGCGCGCCCAGGGGCCGCAGGTCCGGGTCGGCGACGCGAGCGAGGGCCTCGTCGATCGGCGTGCCGGCGACCTCCGCCGGCGGCAGCCCCACGAGCTCGACCATCGCCCGGTTCGCCCGCAGGATGCAGCCCTCGGCGTCGAGGATGGCCACCGGGTCCCCGACCGCGTCGAAGGTCGACTGCCACTGCTGGCCGGCGGCGGTCGTGTCGCGCTCGGCCTGCTGGGCGCGGAGGAGGGCCCGGATCGTGGCCAGCAGGACGGGCGGCTCGATCGGCTGGGCAAGGTACGCGTCCGCCCCGAAGTCGAGCCCGAGCGCGTGCGCCTCGGCGTCGACGTACGTCGCGCTCAGGTGGAGGATCGGGATGAGACGGGAGGCCGGGTCCGACTTGAGGCGGCGGGCGATCTCCAGGCCGTTGGTGTCCGGCAGGTTGACGTCCAGGACGATGAGGTCCGGGCGCGGCCCCTCGGCGAGGACCCGATCGAGCTCGGCGCCGGAACCCGCTTCCACGACCTCGTAGCCGGCCCGCTCGAGGATCCGGCTCACGGCGTAGCGGCCGCCGGGGTCGTCGTCCACGTTGAGGATCCGACCCGTCCCCCCGGGCAGGCGCATGACGGGCCGGATGCCCACGGCCTCAGACACGGCGAGCCTCCGGCATCTCGGGTCGCGGCGTCCCCCGCTCGGCACCGCGCGGCAGGCCGGCGAGGATCTCGCGGAGGCGGGCCGTCGCCTCGGCCCGGTCCGCGCCGTCCTTGCCGACGATCGCGGCGACGTGGCCGATCGCCGCCAGGTCGTCCGCGTTCAGCTGGCGGGAGGTGCGGACGACGACCGGGATCGCGGCCGTCGCCGGGTCGGCGCGCAGGCGGGCCAGGACCTCGAACCCGTCCATGTCCGGCATCTGCAGGTCGAGGACGATGAGGTCCGGCCGCAGCTCGGTGGCGCGCGCCAGGCCCGACACGCCGCCCGGTGCCTCGACGACGACGCAGCCGAGCTCGGCCAGCAGCCCGCGGGCGAGATAGCGGGCGATCTCGTCGTCGTCCACGACGAGGGCCGTCCGGGGCGCGGATGCGGGCGCCGCAGCGGGGAGGGTGGCGCCGCGGCGGCCGCGGGGCGCCTCGTCCCCCGCCGCGACAGGCAGGACCGCCGGCATCCGGAGGGTGAAGGTGGAGCCGCGCCCGAGCTCGCTCTCGACCGTCAGCCCGCCACCGAGCAGGGCCGCGAGGCGGCGCGAGAGCGGCAGACCGAGGCCGGTCCCGCGCAGGCCCACCTGGTGGGCGCCCTCGATCTGGACGAACTCCTCGAAGATCCGCTCGAGGTCGTGGGCCGCGATGCCCACGCCCGTGTCCGTGACGGTGAACCGGACCCAGCCCGGATCGGGGTCGGCGGAGGCTCGGACGCGGACCTCGCCCTGCGCGGTGAACTTGAGGGCGTTGGAGACCAGGTTGCGGAGGATCTGGGCCAGCCGCCCCTCGTCGGTCTGCAGCTCGGGCAGGTCGGCGTCCACCTCGAAGACGAGCTCGCAGGTCTCGTCGCGCCGGAGCGGGCGGAGCATCCCCCGCAGGCTCCGGAAGAGGGGCTCGACCGCGACGGGCCCCGCGTAGAGCTGCACGCGGCCAGCCTCGATGCGGGCCAGGTCGAGCAGCTCGTTGACGAGGCCGGAGAGGTCCTCGGCCGCGCGGCGGACATAGTCGACCTGGCGCTCCTGCTCGGCGGTGAGGGGGCCGTCGGTCTTCTCCAGGAGGAGCCGCGAGAGGGCGAGGATCGAGTTGAGCGGGGTCCGCAGCTCGTGGCTGATGGCCGACAGGAAGCGCGACTTCGCCGCGTCCGCCTCGCGCAGGCGCTGGGTCTGGGCGTCCAGCTCGGCATACAGGGCGACGACGCCGCGGTTCGTCTCCTCGATCTCGCGCTCCAGGCGGGCGACCTCGTCGCGCCGGGCCGCAAGCTCGTCGAGCGCCGCCTCGAGGTGCCCGCGAGCGTGGCCGCCGGTCGGGCGCGCCGCCGTCATCGGGCATCCTCCGTCCGCGCCCGCTCCCGCGCGACCACCACGGTCGCGTCGTCGGTCGCGCGGGCGTGATCGCGGTAGAGCACCGCCGCCACGAGGCCAGGGTGGCGTCCGACGAGCCCCGGGTAGCGCGCCAGCTCCCAGTGGGCGCGCAGGCCGTCGGAGTGCATGACGAGGAGCGCCGCGGCCGGCCAGGCGGAGCGGAACTCCTGGATCCGCTGGACCTGGTGGCCGACGATGCCCGGCAGCGACACGAGGCCATGGCTGCCGTCCGGGGTCACGACCCGGGCGGCCACGTTGCCGACGCCGGCGAAGCGGACCGTGGCGCGCCCGACGTCGACCTCGGCGGCGGCGACCGCGGCGCCGCGCGTCTGGCGGAGCGCCTCATGGATGCGCTCGAGAAGGTCGCCCGGGCCCAGGCCGGGAGACAGCCGGAGGGTCCGCACCGCGGCCGCGGCCGCGGCGGCGGCGTCCGGTCCGTGGCCGAGCCCGTCGACCAGCAGCAGCGTCGTCCGCGGCCCGCTCGCCTGAACGGCCCAGGCGTCGCCGGATTCGTCCTCGCCGGGCCGCGGCACGGCGATGGCCCCGAGCTCGAGGACCGCGCTGTCCGGGAGCCAGGCCTCCGAGTCATCCGCCGCCCCGCCGAGCCCGTCCGCCGCGGCCCCCGCGTCCGGCCGCCGCGAGCGAGCGGTCGCATCCCGCCGCTCCCACACCTCGGCCACGATGGCGGTCCCGACGCCGGGCAGGGAGTGGACCTCGAACCGGTCGGCGAGCCGGCCGATCGCGCCGAGCCCGGTCCCCGGCGTCCCGGCCGTCGAGTGCCCGTCCCGCAGGCTGCGGCCCACGTCGGCGATCCCCGGCCCGCGGTCGACGGCGATCACCTCCAGCCCGCGCTGTCCGTCGCGCTCGATGGCCCGCCAGTGCACCTCGCCGCCGCCCGCGTGGCGGACGAGGTTCGTGGCGAGCTCGGTGGCGACGAGGGCGACGCGGCCGGTATCCGTCTCGTCGAAGCCGAGGCGCCCGGCGAGGCGCGTGCCGCTCCGCCGCGCCTCCGCGACGCCGCTCTGCTCCGCGACGGCAGTCACCGGGGGAGCTTCCACGTCCAGCGCGCGACCACGATCGTGGTCCCCTCCCCCGGCGTCGACCGGATCTCGAAATCGTTGACGAGGCGGCGCGCGCCGCCGAGGCCCATCCCCAGGCCGCTCCCCGTCGAGTACCCGTCGCGGAGGGCCTGCTCGATGTCGCGGATGCCCGGACCCTGGTCCTCGAAGGTCAGCCGGATGCCGCGCTGCTCGCCGTCTTCCAGGTGCTCGAGCAGCATCGTCCCGCCCCGGCCGTGGTCCACCGTGTTGCGGGCGAGCTCGCTCGCCGCGGTCACGAGCTTGGTCTGGTCGATGAGGCTGAAGCCGAGCTGGACAGCCTTGCTCCTGACGGCCTGGCGGGCGTGGACGATGTCCTCCGAGTTGCGGACGGCCAGGGTCAGCGATTCGCAGACCATCATCGGCGGCTCATCGCGGCCGCCCCGCCGCCTCCGCACCGTCGGCCGTCGCCGCGGCGGGACCGTCGGTGCCGTCCGCCTCGACCGTCACCGGCGCCAGGCCGAAGGACGCGCGGCCCGCCACGAGCCGGCGCAGCTCGACCACACCCGCCTCGACGTTCAGGGCGGTCCGGACGCCCGGCAGCGAGACGCCGAGCTCGACGAGGGTGATGGCCACGGCCGGCCGCATCCCGACGACGACGGTCTCGGCGTCGAGGACGCGCGACATCGCCGCGACGTCGGCCAGCATCCGGCCGATGAAGGAGTCCACCAGCTCCAGGGACGAGATGTCGAGCAGGATGCCGCGCGCCCCCGTCTCGACGATCCGGGAGGTCAGGTCGTCCTGGAGGGTCAGGGCGAGGCGGTCGTCCATCTCCACCTGGATGGTGACCAGCAGGAGGTCGCCCATCCGCAGGATCGGGATGCGCTCCATGGTCGCCGGTTCAGCCGGCCGCCACGAGCCTGGTGACGGTGAACCCGCTCCGCCGGAGGGCCAGGCTGACCGCGTCCGCCATGGTCGCCTTCGTCACCACGTCGCCGAGGTCCACCCCGAGGTGGACGATGGTCTGGGCGATCTGCGGCCGGATGCCGCTGATGATGCAGTCGGCGCCCATGAGCCGAGCCGCGGCGACGGTCTTCAGGAGATGCTGGGCGACCAGGGTGTCGACCGTCGGCACACCGGTGATGTCGATGATCGCCGTCGTGGAGTTCGTCTCGACGATGCGCTCGAGCAGGCTTTCCATGACGACCTGGGTGCGGGAGCTGTCGAGCGTCCCGATGAGGGGCAGGGCGAGCACGCCGTCCCACAGCTTGACGACCGGCGTCGAGAGCTCGAGGAGCTCCTGCTGCTGGCGGCGGATGACGTCCTCGCGGGCCTTCTGGTAGACCTCGGTCGTGTAGAGGCCGAGCTGGTCGACGACGGCGGTGACCGCCCACAGCTCGGCCTGAGCGCCGGCATCGTCAGCCAGGAGCTGCTCGAAGAGCGGCTGCTTGATCGAGAAGACGAAGCTCGCCGTCTCGCTCGGGCTGAACCCCTGCGTCGCCCGCGACCGCGACAGGCTGGCCAGGAAGTCGCGCACCGCGCTCCATGCCGGGGTACGCACGTCCGCTCCCTCGTCCCGGCCGAGCGCTTCCCGGAACAGCCCCAGGAACTCCCGCGATTCGCGGCGCATCGAGTCGCGGTCGATCAGGTCGGGCCGGAAGGCGGTCGAGCCGAGCTGGGCCGCAAGCCAGCCGTCCAGGATGGGGGCCTCGTGCCGCTCGATGACGTCGGCCAGGCGGTCGAGCGCGATCTGCTCCATGCCGGAGCTCCTCCTGCAGCGGGGGCGGGGCCGGCGGCGGCGCTGGTGGGACGGACAGCGCGGCCTTGGGGGAGCCGGCTCCCCGACCGCCTAACTGTAGGGTGCCCTCCCGTTGGACGGCATAACGGGCGCATTACAGATGCCGCGTCCGGCGCGGCCGACCGGGCCTCGGGCCGAGGCGCTGGTGGGCGGTGCAGGGATCGAACCCGCGACCTCCTCGGTGTAAACGAGGCGCTCTGACCGGCTGAGCTAACCGCCCGCGGCATCGTATCGCGGGTCGGCGGCCGCGCGGAGAAGGGTCGCGTCGGGAATCGAGACGGCGCGCCGTGCGGCGCGCCGTCGATCACCGTGGCGAGGGTGGTGCCCAGGCCGGGACTTGAACCCGGATGAGTTGCCTCATACGCCCCTCAAACGTACGCGTATACCAATTCCGCCACCTGGGCCCGAGCTGCTGGTCCGGGGTCCGAGGACCCTGAGGGTGGTACCGAGGAAGGGAGTCGAACCCATACGCCCTTGCGGGCACTAGCTCCTGAAGCTAGCGCGTCTACCAATTCCGCCACCTCGGCGCGGACCACGCCGCGACGCCGACCGAGGTCATCCGCCGCTGGCGAGGCGCCAGTCTAGCACATCCCAGAATCGCTCCGACACGTCCCCCACGGCCCGCGCGACGGGTCCCTGGAGGCGCGCGGAGGCGACGAACAGGTAGTCGCGGTAGTAGAGCGGCAGGAGTGGCGTCGCCGTTCCGAGGTACGCCTGGAGGGCTGTGTAGGCCGTCGCCCGCCGGCTCGCGTCGGTCGCCGAGCGCGCCGCCAGGAGCAGCTTGTCGAGCGCGGCGTCCTGCAGCCCGGCGACGTTCGAGCCGCCACTCACGGCCTGCGTCGAGGCGAGCAACGGATACAGGTCGGGATCGAGGCCGAGGTTCACGTCGAGCAGGACGGCCGAGAAGCGACGGGTGGCCAGGCGCTGGCTGACGAGCGCCGCCGGCGCGAACCCGACGACCTTGACGGTCAGGCCGATCGCCTGCCAGTCCGCCGCCACGGCCTGCGCGGTGGCCCAGGCGACCGGATTCGAGGGCTGATCCACGCTGGCAAGCTCGATGCTCACCGGCACCTTCCCGCCGGGCGCGAGCCAGCCGGCCGAGGTCCGCTTCCAGCCTGCCTTGGAGAGCGCATCCGCCGCGGCCTTCGCGTCCGCTGCCGTCCGGACCGTGGCGGCCGGGTCGAAGGCCCAGGAGGACGGCGGGATGAGGCCGTCGGCGCGCATGCCCGTCCCGTCCAGCACGCCGGCGACGAGGGCGTCGCGATCGATCGCCTGGAGCAGCGCGGTCCGGACCCGCGGGTCGCGGAACTCGGGATGATCCGGCCGAAGGTCCAGGACGATGCTCGTCAGCGTGGCCCGAGGGTAGCGCAGCACGCGGGTGGCGGGCAGCGCGGCGAGCCCGGCCGCGACCGTCGGTGGCAGGCCACCGGCGGCGTCGATCTCGCCGTTGCGGAACGCGGTGGCGAGCGCGTCGGGGTCCTGGAAGAACCGCAGCTCCAGGGCCGGCAGCCGCGGGACCATCGCCCGGGCCCCCTGCTCCGGACCGGGCACGGCGGGGACGACCGCCGCGGCCGAATGGCCGGCGAGGGCCTCCCCGGCCGAGGTCGGCGCAGCGGGAGTCGCGGCGGGGGCCGCGGTCGGGATCACCGGCGACAGGAGCGCCGAGTCGGCGTCCCAGCGCTCCAGCCGGAAGTGGCCGGAGCCGATCGGGTGGCGGGCGAAGTCGCTCTCGGCCAGGTCGGCGACGGCCTGTCCGGCCAGGAGGTGGCGGGGCAGGATCGGCAGCATCGCCGCCTCCAGGAACCCCGCCAGCGGGGTGGCGAGGTCGAAGCGGACGGTGCGGCTGTCGGGCGCCGACGCCGTCACCTCGCCCCAGCTGCCGGCGAGCGGGCCGTCGTAGGCGGGGTCCTGCAGGAGGTGCACCGTGAAGACGACGTCGTCCGCGGTCACCGGCTGGCCATCCTGCCAGACGGCCTCGGGGCGAAGGGTGAAGGTGTAGTGCTTCGCGGTCTCGTCGACCGTCCAGCGGTCCGCCAGCTCGCCGACGTAGCCGCGGTCCGGGGCCCGGCGGACGAGGCCGCTGAAGACGAGGGCGACGAGGTCGCGGTCGGCCTGCGTCCGGGCCGTCAGCGGGGTGACGGAGCTCGGCCGGCCGAGGATGCCCTCGCGATAGACGACCGCTGTCGCGGGCGACGAACTCGGGGCGGGCGCGGCGGGAAGGGCCGACGGCCAGACGATCGCGACCGCGACCGCCGCGAGCAGCGCGACCAGGACGCCGGCGACGGCGCGGTCGGACCGATGCATGCGGTTTCCCTGTTGGCCGGCGGACGCTGCCGGCTGGTGTCGCGGCGACGGGCCCCCGCTCGCCCGGCGGGTCGTCGGCCCCTCGAGCGGACCCTCGCCGGCCTCAGGACAGCGGCCGGGCGAAGCTGACCAGCGAGAACAGGACGAACAGGACGGCCAGCACGATGGTGAACTGCCAGAGCCGGCGCTCGATGCCGCGGCGGCTGCGGTAGACGGACGAGTCGCCGCCGAAGGTGGCCGACAGCCCGGCCCCGCGAGCCTGGAGGAGGATCGCGGCCATCAGGCCGATGCTCAGCAGGATCTGGCCGATGGCCAGGAAGGTGTTCACGGGACGGATCGATCCTTCGAGTGGTGCGGCGGCCGCGGTCTGACGGGGCCGCGGGAGCCGGCCGATGGTAGCACAGGGTCCGGCGCCGAGGCGGCCGCGAACGGGCGGGCGGGCCGGAACGCCTCAGTCGGCGGGCTCGAGGAGCGAGCGGCCGGCGACGCCGTCGAAGCGCGGCAGCCCGCCGAGCTCCAGGATCGTCGGTGTCACGTCCGCCAGCACGCCGTCCCGCAGCCGCCGGCCCTCGACCGCGCGACCGAGGGCCAGGATCGGCACCGGGTTGAGGGAATGGGCCGTCACCGGCTTGCCCGCCGCGTCCTTCAGCTCGTCCGCGTTGCCGTGGTCGGCGGTGATGAGCAGGACACCGCCCGTTGCGCCGTCGTCGCCCGCCCCCACGGCCAGGACCGCCTCCGCGACGCGGCCGAGGCAGGCGTCGACCGTCTCGAGGCCGGCCACCGTCGCATCCCAGACGCCGGTGTGGCCGACCATGTCCGGGTTCGCGTAGTTGGCCACGACGAGGTCGTACTGGCCCGAGCCGATGGCGCCGACGAGCGCGTCGGTCACGCCAAGGGCGCTCATCTCCGGGCAGTGGTCGTAGGTCGGGACGTCCTTGCGGCTCGGGACGAGGAGGCGGTCCTCGCCCGGCCAGGCCTCCTCGCGGCCGCCGTTGAAGAAGTACGTCACGTGGGCGTACTTCTCCGTCTCGGCGACGTGGAACTGGCGCCAGCCGGCCTCCGAGACGGCCTCGGCCAGCGAGGGGACGACATCCGGCGGGAAGACGACCTGGACGGGCACGCCGCCCTCGTACTCGGTCATCGTCGCCACGAGCAGGTCCTGCGGGACGGGCCCGTGGGCCGCCCGGTCGAAGGCGTCGAAGCCCCCATCGGCCAGGGCGTGGGTCAGCTGGCGGGCCCGGTCGGCGCGGAAGTTGCAGTGGAGGACCGCGTCGCCGTCGCGGACGACGCCGTCGACACCCTCGATGACGGTCGGCTTGACGAACTCGTCGTTCTCGCCGCGGGCGTAGCCGGCCTCGACCGCGACGGTCGCGGACGGGGCACGGTACTCGGCGAACCCGTGGACGATCGCGTCGTAGCCGGCGGCGGTGCGCTCCCAGCGCTTGTCGCGGTCCATGGCGTAGTAGCGGCCGCCGACCGTGGCGATTCGGGCGTCGCGGTGGGCCGCGGCGAGGCGGCGCTCCAGGTCCGGCACGAACTCGATGGCCGAGCGGGGCGCCGTGTCGCGGCCGTCGAGCAGGGCATGGACCCGGACGCGCTCGACTCCCTGGCGGGCGGCGAGCTCGACGACGGCGACGAGGTGGCGGTCGTTGGCGTGGACGCCGCCGGGGCCGACGAGGCTGATGAGGTGGAGCGTCCGGCCGGGCTGGCGAGCCCGCTCGCACAGCTCGAGCAGGACTGGGCGCTCGAAGAAGGTCCCGTCGGCGATGGCCCGGTCGATCCGCGGCAGGTCCTGGAGGACCGGCTGCCCCGTCCCGAGGTTCAGGTGGCCGACCTCGGAGTTCCCCATCTGCCCACGGGGCAGCCCGACGGCCTCCTCGGACGCGTCGAGCTTGGCGTGCGGCCAGCGCTCGAGGAGGCCGCGCCAGACGGGCATCCGGGCCGCCGCGATGGCGTCCGCGGCAGGATCGCGGCCGATCCCGAAGCCGTCGAGGACGACGAGGACGATGGGTCGCGGCCGCTCCCCGTGGGCCGTCACGCCGGGACCCCGGCGCGCGCCGCGGCCGTGACGGCGGCCCGGCCGACGATGCCGGCCATCTCGTCCGGCTTGAGCGAAGCCCCGCCGACGAGCGCGCCGTCGATGGCGGGCTCGGCCATGAACTCGCCGATGTTCGCGCTGGTGACGCTGCCGCCGTACAGGACGGGCACGTCCTGCGCCCGCTCGCCGAAGCCGGTCGCGTGGAGCGTCGCCCGGATCGCATCCACCATCGCCGCGGCATCCGCGCCGCTCGCGTTGCGGCCGGTGCCGATCGCCCAGACGGGCTCGTACGCGATGACGAGGCCCGCCTCGAGGAGGGCCTCGGGTTCCAGGCCGGCCAGCGCGCCCCGCAGCTGCGCGTCGACGACCTCCACCGCCCGGCCCGCCTCGCGTTCGGCGAGCTGCTCCCCGACGCAGAGGATCGGCCGCAGCCCGCTCGCCACGGCACGGCCGAGCTTGCGGCCGATGAGCGCATCGCTCTCGAGCTCGTCGCGCCGCCGCTCCGAGTGGCCGAGGATGACCCAGCTGGCCAGGCCCTCCAGCATCGGCGCCGAGATCTCGCCGGTGTACGCGCCGGCCAGCTCGTGGTGGACGTTCTGAGCGCCGACGGCGACGTCGGTCCCGGCCAGCGCCGCACCGACGGCGGCGAGGCAGACGTACGGCGGGCAGATCACCCGGATCACCCCGGGTTCGGCAGTGCGGGCGGCGATCGTCGCCGCGAGCGGGCCCGCGTCGGCGGGCGTGGTGTTCATCTTCCAGTTCGCGGCGATGACGACAGGTCTCATGGCGGGCATCATGCCAGAGGGCCGGCGGCGCCGAGAGGGACCCGACGGCCCTGCTGGCGGCCCATCGGCCCCGGCTGCGGGCTGCCCATCGGCCGCCGCCGTGGGGGCCACTCGGCTCCCGGCGCGCCGTCAGCCGCGCGCGCGGAGTCGGCCGGTCCGGCGGGTGCGGGCGCCTCCGTGTCGCTCGGTGGCACCCTCCAGCCGGTCGGCCGCGCAGGTTGCGCGCTGGTGATCACCACGGTTCCCCATCCCGACACACTTCCGGCTCGATGCGACCTGGAGGTCCCACGCTCCACGTGCGTCCGGCAGGATGCGACCTGGAGGCCCCACGGCCGACGCGTACCGGCCGGGCGACGAGCCGCGACCGCCGGAACTGGCATCGGTGATTCCCAGCGGCCGGCCATCCGCCCTTCTGGGCACCGGCAGGCACCATGCGGCCGGAATGGTGTCGAAACGGCGCCGTCGCCTCCTGCACGACCTGCCGGCGGGTGATGCGCCGATCCGCATCACCGGTGTCCGTTGCCCCGCCCCGTGATGCGTAGGCACGCATCAGACCGGGCGGCGCGGCGTGCTCCGGGACGGCTCCGCCTCGCCCCGCCATGCGTGGGCGCGTATCAGGCCGGGCGGTGGGATGGCATGCCCCGCCCCGTGATGCGACCCCCCGCATCACCCCCGCCTGCTGCCGCTCCCTGCCTCCCCGCCGGCATCCCCATGCAGGGCCAGCCGCTCGATCCGCTCGAGCGCCCGCTGGACCGCCGAGCGGTGGATGCCGAGCCGTTCGGCGAGCTCGGTGAGCGTCGCCTCGGGCGTCTCGCGGCGCGCCTCGGCCACCACTCGGACCACGTACGGCTGCTCGGCCAGGCGCCCGTCCGCCTCGAGCAGGTCGATCGCCTCCAGCTGCCGGCCCGCCGCCGCCACGGCTCGCTGGACGTTCGCCGACTCGGCGTTCAGGATGCGATTGAGGTCGCCCCGCAGGCTGCGCGACACCTGGCGGGCCTCGAGCTCGAGGAGCGAGGCACCGGCCCCGATCCGGCGCAGGAACGTCCCCACCGTATCGGCGCTCTTCCAGGTCACGACGCCGCGGCCACGTCGCGTCCGCCAGGAGGCGGGCAGGCCCGCATCGGCGAGCCACCGGGCGAGGGTCGGCGCCTCGGCAGGCTCGACGACGAACTCGAGGTGGGTCCGGGACGAGGCGAGGCTGAGCGAGCCGCGGGACAGGAAGCGGCCGCGCAGGTAGGCCGTCCGGCAGTGCTCGGGGGCGGCGGCCCAGTCGAACACCGCCGCGGTCGGTGCACCGCCGGTCAGCCGGATCCGTCGCGCGCCCCGCCGCGGCTGGGTGGCTCGCTCCCGGCCGGCGTCACGCCCGAGGCGGATCGCGAGGCGGGCGACCGCCGCTTCCCGAGTGACGAGATCGGCCCCGAGACCGAGCGCCTCCGCCTCCCGGTCACAGGGGCGGGAAGGATCGATCGCCGCCAGCTCCGCCCGGAGCGCCGCGACCAGGTCCCGCTCGTTGGAGCTCACCGCGAGCGGACCTGGCCCCGTCGGTCAGCAGCGGGTCGCCGCCTCACGCGCTCGAGGCCACCCGCGGTCGCCGCCGGGCCAGCCGTTCGCGCTCCCAGACGCGGACGACCGCGGCCGCGAGACGGGCGGGATCGTGATGGTGCGGGTTCTCGCGATCCACCACGTCGTCGAGGACGAGCTTCGGCGCCTCGAACCCACCCGGCGGCCAGCGCAGCCTGACCGGCTCGGCCGAGTACTCCCCGGGGACGGGCACCCCGAAGTGGTTGTTGGCCAGGACGACGTCGACCAGGCCCGCCGCAGTGTGCTGCTCCAGGCCGACGACGTGGTCGGCCAGGTCGTAGCCCTCGGTCTCGCCGCGCTGGGTGGCCACGTTGCAGATGAACAGGCGCAGGGCCGGCGAGGCGAGGACCGCCTCGCGGAGCGGGTCGACGAGGAGGCTCGGCAGGATGCTGGTGTAGAGGCTGCCGGGCCCGAGGACGATCAGGTCCGCCTCCTCGATCGCCCGGAGGGCGTCCTCGCAGGCCGCGACGCCGCTCGGGCTCAGCCAGACCTGCTCGATGCTCGCGGTCCGGGTGATCCGCGACTGGCCCGTCACCTCGCTGCCGTCGCGCAGCCGCGCGTGCAGGGTGAGCGGCACCGGCGACGAGGGCACGACCTTGCCGCGGACCGCCAGGACGCGGTTCATCTCGCGGACCGCCTCCTCGAAGTCGTCACCCTGGATCGAGGTCATCGCCGCGATGAGGAGGTTGCCCACGGCATGGCCGGCCAGGCTGCCGGCCTGCTCCTCGGGAAAGCGGTACTGGAGCAGTCGGCCCATGAGCGGCTCGGCGTCGGCCAGGGCGACGATGCAGTTGCGGATGTCGCCGACCGGAGGGACCCCCAGGGCCTGGCGCAGCGCGCCGGTCGAGCCCCCGTCATCGGCCATGGCCACGATCGCCGTGATGTTGCTGCTGTGCTCCTTGAGCCCGCGAAGCAGCGTGGAGAGGCCGGTGCCACCGCCGATCGCCACGATCCGGGGGCCGCGGGCGAGGAACCGCTTCTGGTAGATGACCTCCACCAGCGGCTGCTCCGGGTCCGCCGAGAGGAAGGGCGCCACGAGGACGCGCACGACGCGCCACGAGCCATACAGGAAGAGGAGCAGCCCCAGGCCGCCCAGGAGCGCGCCGCGGACGCCGTACGGCAGGAACTGGAGGGTCAGGGCCGAGACGAGCGGCTGGAACGGCCGCGGGGCGTCGAACTCGCGGTACACCTGCCGCAGGGCGAGGGCGCCGGCCAGGGCCAAGCCCAGCTCGCCGACGAAGACGACGAGGAGCCAGCGCTTGATGCCGATGCCGGGCGTGAGCCAGCGGCGGAGGTTCACGAGCGTTCGAGCTCCCGATGGAAGACCGCGACCGGCCCGAAGCCGCGGGCGTGGAGCCAGGCCGCCAGCTCCTCGACGACGACGATCGAGCGGTGGTAGCCGCCGGTGCAGCCGACGGCGATCGTCAGCCGGGTCTTGCCCTCGTTGATGAAGGCCGGCACGACGAAGTCGAGGAACCCGGTCAGGAAGGTCATGAACTGCTCGGCCACCGGCTGACGGAGGACGTAGTCGCGGACCGCCTCGGTGAGCCCCGACAGCTGCCGCAGCTCTGGGACGTAGTACGGGTTCTCCATGAAGCGCACGTCGAGGACGAGGTCGGCCTCGAGGGGGATCCCGAACTTGTAGCCGAAGCTGATGAGCTGGAAGCTGATCTGGTCGGGCGCGGTGGCGTCCTCGAGCTGGGCGAAGATGCGCTCCTTGAGCTGGCGCAGCGAGAGGTCGGACGTGTCGAGGACGACGTCGGCCTCCGCCCGGACGGGCTCGAGGAGGCGGCGCTCGTCGGCGATCGAGCTGGCGATGCCCCGCTGTCCGGCCAGCGGGTGGCGGTGGCGCGTCTCCGAGAAGCGGCGGATGAGGACCTCGTCGCGGGCCTCGAGGTAGAAGATCCGCGGCCGGATGCCGCGGCCCTCGAGGGCGCCCCGCATCGCGGCCAGGGCCAGCGGCGCGTCGCCGGCCCGGACGTCGAGGACGATCGCGACCCGCTCGAAGCGGCGCCGGTCGTTCGAGACGAGCTCGGCCAGGTCGGGCAGCAGCTCCCCGGGCAGGTTGTCGACGGTCGTGTAGCCGAGGTCCTCGAAGAGCTTCGTGGCGGCCGTCTTCCCGGCCCCGGACAGGCCGCTCAGGATGACGACATGCTGCCGTTCCGCGTCGGGTTCGCGCTCGTCGGCACCCGCGCTGGCCGAGGACGTGACCATGTCCGCAAGCCTAGCACCTGCTCGGCCCTGCACCAGCACCCCTCGCTCGTCCCGGGCGCCACCGCGCCGTCCGCTCGGCTCAGCGGCCGCCGGCGCGGACCAGGATGATCGACAGCTCGAAGAGCACGTACATGGTGACCGCCATCGCCACCGGGCTGACGAGGTCGCCGCCGGGCGTGATGAGGGCCGAGAAGATGGTGATGCCCAGGATGACCATCCGCCGCGACGAGGTCAGCCGCTTCGAGGTCACGATCCCGACCTTCGAGAGCAGGACCAGGATCATCGGGAACTCCATCACCAGCCCGAAGGCCAGGAAGAGCGTCGTGACGAAGTCGAAGTAGCGGTCGGCGGCCAGGAAGATCTTGAGGTCGGGGCTCTGGAAGCCGAACAGGAAGGCCGAGGCGTAGGGCAGGATGAAGTAGGCCAGGCCGACCCCGATGGCGAAGAAGACCAGGGCCAGCGGGACCCACGGCCGGGCGACCCGGCGCTCCTCGCGGGTCAGGCCGGGCGAGATGAAGGCCCAGACCTCGTAGAGCCAGACCGGCATCGCCAGGATGACCCCGACGACCAGGGCGACCTTGAGGTTGATGAAGAACGCGTCGCCCAGGCCGAGGGCGACGAGCGGGTCCTTGCTCGGCAGCGGCTCGCGCAGGATGTGGATGATCTGCGGCGCGGCGATGAACCCGACGACGCTGCCCAGGACGACCGCCAGGATCGAGATGAAGATCCGCCGTCGCAGCTCGGTCAGGTGCTCGACGAGGCTCATCACCTTGACGTCGTCGGCGGTCCCGGGCGCGGGCGCGGAGGGCGGGGCAGCCTCGGGCCGACGCCCGCCGAAGGCGTCCTGGGCGACGTCAGCCATGGCCGCTGGTCCGGGCGGGGGTGGAGGCCGGGACGAGGGGTCCGACCGTCAGGCCTGCGGCTGCGGCGTCGAGCCCGCCTCGGGCAAGGCCGGGGTCCCCGCCTGGGGCGTCACCGGCGCGACCGGGGCGGCGGCGACGGGAGCGCTCGGGGTCTGCTGGGCCGCCGGCTGCACCGGCGCGGTCGCGGCCGACATCGACTCCTGCAGGTCGCCGGAAGCTTTGCGGAACTCGCGGATGCTCTTGCCGAGCGCGGCGCCCACGTCGGGCAGCTTGCCCGGGCCGAGGATGAGGAGCGCGATCACCAGGATGAGCACCAGGTGGATCGGCGTGATGTTCGGCATGGCGTCGATTCCTCTCGGGGTTCGCGTCGGGGGCGCGGGGCTGCCGGCGGCGGGCGATGGACGGGGCCGCCGAAACGCCCGGCTACGATAGCACAGGGAGTCGGGCCGACCACTCGCGGGCGGCCGCCTCGAGCCGCTCGCCGGGGTCCGCGGGCGCGCCCCGCGGGACAGGCCCGAGCGCCGCCGCGGCGATGCCGCGCGAGACGTTGACGAGCAGGCCGGCGCCGGGGCGGCCGGCGGCGGGCGCCGCCAC
>DASVYJ010000142.1:0-2403 GCA_036392215.1 Candidatus Limnocylindrales bacterium
CGGACCCGCGGCGGGCGGCGCGGGGCCGGGCGACGCCGCCAGGACCGGCCAGGACGGGCCGCGGCGGCCGCGGCGGGCGGTGTGGGTCCTCCAGGGCGACGGGACGCCGAAGCAGGTCCAGGTCCAGGTCGGCCCGAGCGACGGCAAGAACACCGCGATCGTCGGGGGCGACCTCGCCGAGGGCGACCGGGTCGTCACCGGCGTGTCCGGCGGCGGCGCGCAGGACACGAAGGGACCGCAGCAGCAGCGCGGCCCGCCGAGGTTCCTCTAGGATCCGCGATGGCGCTCATCGAGCTCAGGGACGTCACGAAGGTCTACGACACGGGCGACGTGCAGGTGAAGGCGCTCGCCGGGGTGTCGCTCGACGTCGAGTCCGGCGAGTCGGTCGCCGTCATGGGCGCGTCGGGCTCCGGGAAGTCGACGCTCATGAACCTCCTCGGCTGCCTCGACCGGCCGACGAGCGGCACCTACCGGCTCGCCGGCGAGGACGTGGGGCGGCTCGACCGGAACCGGCTCGCCGAGATCCGCAACCGCACGCTCGGGTTCGTGTTCCAGAGCTTCAACCTGCTCGCCCGCACGAGCGCGGTCGAGAACGTCGAGCTCCCCCTGCTCTACTCGGGGGTCGCGCCCGCCGAGCGGCGGCGCCGCGCCCTGCAGGCCCTCGAGCGGGTCGGGCTCGCGCCGCGGGCGCACCACCACCCGAGCCAGCTCTCCGGCGGGCAGCAGCAGCGCGTCGCCATCGCCCGCGCGCTCGTCGTCGAGCCGCGCATCATCCTCGCCGACGAGCCGACCGGCAACCTCGACTCGCGCACGAGCGTCGACGTCATGTCGCTCCTCCAGGCCCTCGGCGACTCCGGCATCACCATCGTGCTCGTGACGCACGAGCCGGACATCGCGCTCTACGCCGGGCGCGTCCTCGAGATGAAGGACGGCCTCCTGCGCTCCGACGTCCGGCGCCCGGCGGTGCGCGCCGCGCCCCGGACGGCCCCCGACGAGGTCGCGGCCGCCGGGCCGTCCTCGCTCGCCTCCCTCGCCTCCGCCCCGGAGAAGCCGTGAACCCCGCGCGCGTCATCGCCATCGCCGTCCGGGCCCTCCTGCGGAACAAGCTCCGCTCGTTCCTCACCACGCTCGGCGTCATCATCGGCGTCGGCGCCGTCATCGCGATGACCGCCATCGGCGCGGGGGCCTCCGCGCGCGTCAAGGCGACCTTCGAGGCGATGGGCTCGAACATGCTCGTCGTCCTCTCCGGGTCGAGCACGGCCGGCGGCGCCCGCGGCGGCGCGGGCTCGCAGCCGACGCTCACCTGGAACGACCTCGACGCGATCCGCGGGCTGCCGGCGGTGCGCCTCGCGGCCCCCCAGCTCCAGCGCTCGGCCCAGGTGATGGCGGAGGGGCAGAACTGGTTCACCGTGATCCAGGGCACGACGCCCGAGCTGTTCGACATCCGGAACTGGAAGATCGCGAGGGGCCAGTTCTTCGAGGAGGACGACGACCGGGCCGGCTCCAAGGTCGCCGTCGTCGGCAACACCGTCGTCCAGAACCTGTTCGGCCCCTACGACGATCCCGTCGGGCAGGTCATCCGGGTCGGCGCGATCCCGTTCGAGATCGTGGGCGTGCTGCAGTCGAAGGGGCAGACCGGCTTCGGCCAGGACCAGGACGACGTCGTCATCATCCCCTCCCGCACCTTCCGGGCGAAGCTCCAGGGCGGCCTCCAGCAGTACATCGCCGGCGCCATCGTCGTGAGCGCCCGGTCCGCGGACGCGGCGGGCGCCGCGCAGGGCCAGATCCAGGACCTCCTGCACCAGCGCCACCGGATCGGCCCGGGCGTCCAGGACGACTTCACCATCCGCAACCTCTCCGACATCGCCACCTCGCAGCAGGAGAGCGCGAAGACGATGACGTCGCTCCTCGCCGGGATCGCGCTCGTGAGCCTCGTCGTCGGCGGCATCGGGATCATGAACATCATGCTCGTGTCGGTGACCGAGCGGACGCGCGAGATCGGCCTGCGCATGGCGGTCGGCGCGAAGCCCCGGAGCATCCTCGTGCAGTTCCTGGTCGAGGCGGTCGCCCTCTCGATCGCCGGCGGGATCATCGGCACGGCGGCGGGCCTCGGCACCGCGGGCTGGCTCGTCGCGCGGTTCGGGTGGCCGATGCTGGTGCAGCCGCACATCATCGTCGCCGCCGTCGGGTTCAGCGCGGCGGTCGGCGTCATCTTCGGGATGTGGCCCGCGATGCAGGCCTCGCGCCTCGATCCCATCCAGGCCCTGAGGTACGAATGACGGCTCCCCTCCTCCTCGCGCTCGGCCTCGGCGCCGCCCTGGCGGCCCGGCCTCCCGCCGCGCCCTCCCCGGCGACGCCACCCCCGGCCGCGGCGCCCTCCGCCGCGGCCGCGGGGCCGCGCAC
>DASVYJ010000143.1:0-14032 GCA_036392215.1 Candidatus Limnocylindrales bacterium
CGGGATGCGCGAGCGGACGATCCTGATGGGCGGCTTCAGCAAGGCCTACGCGATGACGGGCTGGCGGGTCGGCTGGATGTGCGCCGTCCCGGAGCTGCTCGAGGGCTTCGTGAAGGTCCACCAGTACGCCATCATGTCGGCCCCGACGGTCGCCCAGGACGCGGCCGTCGTCGCGCTGCGGGACGGCGAGGCGGACGTGGCCCGGATGGTCGCCGCCTACGACGGCCGTCGGCGCCTTCTCGTCGAGGGCCTGAACGCACTCGGCCTGCGGACGTTCGAGCCCCGGGGCGCCTTCTACGCCTTCCCGGAGATCCGTTCGCTGGGGCTGTCGAGCGAGGACTTCGCGGAACGGCTGCTGCGCGAGGAGCACGTCGCGGTCGTGCCCGGCGATTCGTTCGGCCGAGGCGGCGAGGGCCACGTGCGGGCGTGCTACGCGACGAGTGAGGCGCACCTCGGCGAGGCGCTCGTCCGGATCGGTCGGTTCGTCGAGCGCGTCCGCGCGGAGGGGGCCGGGTGAGCCGCCGTCGCCGCGCCCCGGGCCGGGTCGGAGCGGCTCCGTGATCGGAGCCGTCCTCGTCGCCTGCGGCATCGTCCTGGCCGCTGTCGGGACGTGGCGGAGCTACGCCGTCGCGCGGCAGGTCGTCGCGCCCCTCGTCCACGAGGGCGACCCGACCCGCCAGGCCATCGAGGCCCGCCGGCCGCTCCCGCTGCGACCGCGCGTCCAGGTGGCTGCGCGTCGGCTGGCCGTCTCGCTCGGCTGGCTGCTCGTCGCGTTCTACGGCCTCTACCTCATCACCAGGGGGCAGCTGGGAGCCTGATGAGCGTCGCCGCGCCGGACAGCCTGACCCGCTACGAGGCCGTCATCGGCATCGAGGTCCACACCAAGCTGCGCACGGCCAGCAAGATGTTCTGCGCCTGCTCGACGGCCTACGACGGGGCGGCGCCGAACAGCCACACCTGTCCGGTCTGCCTCGGCCTGCCGGGCGTCCTGCCGACGATCAACCGGCGGGCGGTCGAGCTCGTCCTGGCGACGGGCCTCGCCATCGACGCGACGCTGGCGACGATGACCCGCTGGGACCGCAAGAACTACTTCTATCCCGATCTGCCCAAGGGCTACCAGATCAGCCAGTACCAGCTGCCGCTGGCGGCGACCGGACGCCTGCGCTTCGACACGAGCGAGGGGCCTGTCACCATCCGGGTCCGCCGAGCCCACCTGGAGGAGGACACGGCCCGCCTCGTCCATGCCGACGTCGCCGGCGAGCGCCTCAGCCTCGTCGACTTCAATCGGGCCGGCGTGCCGCTCATGGAGATCGTGACCGAGCCCGACGTGCGGACGGCCGAGCAGGCCCGGCGCTATGCCGAGGAGTTGCGTCTCGTGCTCCGGACGATCGGCGCGTCCGACGCGGAGATGGAGAACGGCCAGCTGCGGGTCGAGGCGAACGTCTCGCTCCGGCCGCGCGGCCGCGAGGCGTTCGGGACCCGGGTCGAGGTCAAGAACATGAACTCGTTCCGGGCGGTCGAGCGGGCCATCGCCTTCGAGATCGAGCGCCAGGCCGGCGTCCTCGACCGCGGCGGCGAGGTCCACCAGGAGACACGGGGCTGGGACGACGGCCGCCAGGCCACGTACCTCATGCGGGTCAAGGAGTCCGAGGACGACTACCGCTACTTCCCCGAGCCCGACCTGCCGCCGCTGCGGGTCGAGCCGGCCTGGGTCGCCGACGTCCGGGCAGCGCTGCCGGAGCTGCCCGCCGCGCGCCGGGGACGCTACGTGGAGGCCCTCGGCCTGAGTCCCTACGACGCGGCCGTGATCGCCGCGGACGCTGGCGCGACGGCGCTTTTCGAGGGCGCCCTGGCGGCCGACCCCGCGCTGCCGCCCAAGACGCTTGCGAACTGGGTGACCGGCGAGTACCTCCGACTGGCGAAGAGCGGGTCGGGGGAGCCGCTCGACGACGCCGGTTCGGCGACGGCCCGCCGCGCCCGTCCAAGGGAGCTCGCGGCGCTCGTCCGCCTCGTCGTCGACGGCGAGCTGTCCGGGACGAACGCGAAGCAGGTCCTGGCCGGCCACGTCGAGACGGGGGAGGCCGTCGCGTCCATCGTCGCCGCCCGCGGGCTGCGCCAGATCTCAGACGCGGGCGCGCTCGGGGGCGCGGTGGAGGAGGTCCTGGCGGCGAACGAGGCGGCGGTCGCCGATTACCGGGCCGGCAAGGCCCAGGCGCTCGGGTTCCTGGTCGGCCAGGTCATGCGGGCGACGCGCGGCCAGGCCAACGCGGCGGTCGTCCGGGCAGCGCTCGAGGAGCGGCTCGGCAGCATCGGGCAGGGGAGGGGATGAGCCTCCTCAACGTCGCACTGTGGGCCGCCGGGGCCGTCCTGATCGCCGCCGCGTACCGCGGCGCGAGCGGGCCGTGGGCGCGCTACCAGGCCCTCAAGGCGCAGGACGAGAACATCGCCCGTTACGAGGCCTGGCGCGGCGGCGTCCGCGACAACGAACGGACGGGCGCCTCGGTCGCCATGGAGCTGCTTCGCGCCCGGGCCCGCAACTGGCTGCTCGTCGGCCTGGTGGGCGTCGTCCTGGTCCTGGCCGGCTTCGCCGTCCACTGACGGTCCCGCCCCCCGCGGGCGCCGGGCCGTCTATCGCCGGCCGATGCGGCGCACCTCGATCGCCGTGCAGCGGTCCATGACGACGGGCAGGCCGGCCTCGCCGGCGATCCGCGCCGCCTCCCACGAGACGACGCCGAGCTGGAGCCAGAGCGCGCCGGCGCCCGCGGCCGCCGCCTCCTGGGCGACGCTCGGGCACGCCTCCGGTCGCCGGAAGACATCGACCAGGTCGAAGCGCCCGGTCGCCTCGGTCGCCGCCGCGAGCGACGGGTAGGCCGCCCGCCCGAGGACCGCCGTCTCGTTCGGGTTGATCGGGACGCAGTCGTAGCCGGCCGCGAGGAGCGTCGCCATCACGTCGTGCGAGGGCCGCGACGGGTCGCCCGAGGCGCCGACGACGGCGATCCGGCGGGTCGACCGGAGGAGCGCCGCGATCCCCTCGGCGTCGAGGAGCGGCACCGCGCCGCGGCCCTCCTGCAGGTCGAGGATGTCGGCCGCGCGCTGCCGCTCGGCCCGCCCATCGGCGGCGCGTGCGCCGGCCTCGCGTGCGCGGCGCGCGTCCGCGTCGGGCCCGGCCGGCCCCCGCTCGCCGCTCACGCCCGCACCGGGTAGCGCCCATACTCGACAGCCGCGTCGACCATCGCCAGGATGTTCTCGGCCGAGACCTCGTTCATGATCGTGTGGACCGCGGCCATGAGGTACCCGCCGCCGGGCGCCAGTGTCTCGACGACGCGCCGCACCTCCGCGCGGACCTCGTCGGGCGTCCCCGTCGGCAGGATCCGCTGCGTGTCGATCGCGCCGCAGAAGGCGATCCGCTCGCCGTAGCGCCGCTTGAGCTCGCCGATGTCGGCCATCCGCCCCGACGAGGTCTGGACCGGGTTGAGGATGTCGATGCCCATCTCCACGAAGTCGTCGACCAGGTCGAACACGTCGCCGTCGGTGTGGAAGAAGACCTTCGCCTTCGTCCGCGACTTGATGAAGGCGATGTACTCGGCGTGGATCGGCTTGAGGATCCGGCGGTACATCGCGGGCGACATCAGGAGGCCCTGCTCGGAGCCCAGGTCGTCGCCGATCTTGATGATGTCGACTCCGTCACCGAGCGCGTCGAGGAAGTGGCCCATCAGCGTCGTGCAGAGCGAGGCGATGCGTCGCAGGAGCGCCTCGGCGAAGTCGGGCTCGAGGGCCATCCGCTCGAGGAACGCCTCGAGGCCCTGCATCGCGATGGCCCGCTCGAAGGGGAACAGGAGCCACGGCGTGGCCATGATCGCGTAGCGGCCGTCGGCCGCCAGGCGCGCCGCCGCCTCGTGGACGTGGGCGACGCGGCTCGGGTCGTCCATGTCCGGCCAGGGGTAGGCCTCGATGTCCTCGACGGTCTCCGCCTCGGCCATCGGGTGGACGCCGGGATACCAGACGCCCTCCTCGATCTCGACCTGGCCGCTGCCCCAGTCGTCGATGAACGGGCTGTGTGGGGCGCGCGCCCGATTCCGCTCGAGGGTGGCGACGGGGAACGCGTCGTGGATGCCCCGCACGTCGCTGTGCAGGCGCTCCAGGAGCGGCTCCTCGAGGGCCACGGTCCCGAGCTCCGGCCAGTCGTAGATGTAGCGCTCGGGTCCCCTGAGGCCGAGGTGCGCCCGGAGCCCGCGGTACGGGCCGGCCTTCATACCCGTCGCGTTGCTCGCCCCGATGACGATCGGGACGCGGTCGGGCTCGCGGTGGTCGAGCGCGGTGAGGACGCGCTCTCGGGAGGTCATTGGCATCGAGCTGCTCCTCGGGACGCACGGGCTGATGGGTCGCGCGACGGCGGGACGGGACAGGCGGGCCGGTCGGGGGCGGAACGGACGGCTGTGGCCGGCTCAGGCGACGCGGACGTGGATCGCCTCCAGCCCCCGCAGCACGAAGCGCGGCTTCCAGCGCGGCTCCTCGACGAGCTCGATCGTCGGCAGCCGCCCGAGCATCGCCCGGAACAGGATCTCCGCCTCGAGCTTGGCCAGCGGGGCGCCGAGGCAGTAGTGGATGCCTGCCCCGAACGAGAGGTAGGGGTTCGGACGCCGGTCGAGGACGAGCTCGTCGGGGCGCTCGAAGGCGGCCGGGTCGCGGTTGGCCGAGGCGAACAGGAGCGCCAGCTCCTCGCCGCGGAGGATGCGCCGGCCACCGATCTCGATGTCCTCGAGGACCCAGCGTTCGAACATCGGGGCCGGCGTATCGAAGCGGAGCAGCTCCTCGACGGCGGTCGGGACGAGCTCGGGCCGCGCGCGCAGGTCGGCCAGCGCGCCAGGGTGGGCGAGGAGGGCCGCCCAGGAGTTGCCCGCGCCGTTCACCGAGGCCTCGTGGCCGGCGTTGAGGAGCAGGATCGCCGTGCCGATGACCTCGTCCTCGGTCAGCCGGTCGGCCGCCTCGGCGACCCGGGCGAGCTCGCTCAGCAGGTCGGAGCCGGGGTCGGCCCGTCGTTCGCGGGCGAGGCGCCGGACGTAGTCGGCGAACTCGGCGCTCGCGCGTGTCGCCCGCCGCTGGTAGTCCTCGCTCGGGTTGAGCTCGTACATCAGGGTGATGTCGGCCGACCAGGGGCGGAGCAGGGCGCGGTCGGCGGGCGGGATGCCGAGCAGCTCGGCGATCACGGTGACCGGCAGTTCCTCGATGAGGTCGGCGATGAGGTCGAAGTCGCCCTTCGCCCGTGCCCGCTCGACGAGGCCGGCCACGATGCCCTCGATCCGTGGCCGGAGGGCCTCGACGGTGCGCGGCGTGAAGGCCTGGCTGACGAGGCGCCGGAGGCGGGTGTGGTCGGGCGGCTCGAGGTCGATGAGCTCGGTCCGCAGCAGGGCCCAGAACGGCGCCTGCCAGTCGGGCGGCTCGGGCCGGCCCCACTCCTCGTGGGTCGCGACGTGGAGGTACGAGCGCCCGAGGCGGCGGTCGCGGAGCAGAGCGTTCACGTCGGCGAAGCGCGGCACGACCCACTGGTTCGTCGCCTCGTCGTAGAGGACAGCGGCCGCCTCACGGAGCCGGGCGAAGGCGGGGTACGGGTCGGCGATGAAGGCGACATCGTCGGGCCGGTAGCCCAGGTCGCGGGGAGTGATGGCGGTGTCGAGCATCGGTCGGCGGCTCTCCCGGGGGTGCTCGGAACGCTGCGGTCGGTCGCTGGGCCAAGGGTAGCGGAAGGCGGCCTGGAGGCGGGCACGTCCCCGAGCCGTTGAGGGCGGCCGCTCGGCCGGCGCATGTCCCGAGCCTGGAGGGCGGCCACGTGGCCGACTGGGTCCCGACGTGGCGGCCCCGGGCCGCGCGGCTCGAACGCGGCGCGCGGCTGCGGGCGAGGTCGGCGCGCCGGACGGCCCGACGCGCCACTGCCCAGCCTGACGGGCGACCGCGACCGCGACCGCGACTGCGGCGCGGCACCGTGCCCATCCCGGCGGGCTGCTCGTCGGGCGGGTCGCCCCGTCTGACCAGCGTGGTGGTCACGACGGAGCAGACCGTGTCGGCCGTGCCCGGCCTTCTGGTCGATCGAGGCGGCCCGTGGATCGGGTTGCTCAGCCCGTTGTGCAGCCTGTAGTCGACCGCTGTTCGTAGTCCCGGCTGTTCGCCCGCAGCTGTTCGCGCCGCAGGTCGTGCGGCAACGTCCCCCAGCCGCCCCTGCGGCCGGCCGGACAGGGCCGCGCCTCAGGTCGCCGATTCGCGCTCGTACGGCTGGCCGTCGGCGGCCGGGGCGACGCTCCGCCCGACCACGCCCGCCAGGACGATGATCGTGACGATGTACGGCAGCGAGTCGTAGACCTGCGCCGGGACCGCCGTCATGATCGTGCCCAGGTCGCCGCCCGGCGGGGCGAAGTTGATGGCCTGGCCGATCGACAGGAACGCCGCGAAGAGGAGCGCGGCGCCGAAGGCCCCGATCGGCGTCCAGCGACCGACGATCATCGCCGCCAGGGCGATGAACCCGCGGCCCGCGGTCATGCCGGCCTGGAACGAGTTCGTGGCCTCCATGCTCAGGTAGGCGCCCGCGAGGCCAGCGAAGAGGCCGCCGATCAGGACGTTCCGGTAGCGCAGGCGGATGACGTCGATGCCGACCGTCTCGGCGGCCTTCGGGTGCTCCCCGACGGCCCGGGTGCGCAGCCCCCACCGGGAGCGGAAGAGCCAGATCTGCAGCCCGACGACCAGGATGAGCACCGACATCGCGATCGGACCCTGGTTGAAGAACATGTCGAACAGCCAGCCGACCACCGGCAGGTTGCTGAGCTCCTTGGGCGGGGTGAAGAGGGCGAAGCTGCCGGCGCTCGTCGGCGAGCTCTTCGAGATGAGGGTGTTCAGGTAGCCCGTCACCCCGAAGGCGGCGATGTTGATGATCGTGCCGCTGATGATCTGGTCGGCCCGAACGCTGATCGAGAGCCAGGCGTGGAGGGCTGAGATCACGAGGGCGACGGTGAGCGCCGCGACGAGCGCGATGAGGAGCGGCAGCGTCAGCCCGAAGAGGGGCGTCGCCGCGCCGCCGAGCATCGGCGCGAGCGCGATCCCGACGACCCAGCCGGCGAAGGCCGACGCCAGCATCGTCCCCTCGATGCCGATGTTCACGACGCCCGAGCGCTCGCAGCAGACGCCGCACATCGCCCCGAGCGCGAGCGGCGTCGCCGAGCGCAGGATGATCGGCGCCATCGGGGGGATGACCGCCACGAGATAGCCGGCCAGCTGGAAGACGAGCCCGAGCAGCGGGATGCCGTACAGGCCGTTGATGAGGGCGTCCATCAGCGCACCGTCGCCTCCCCGCCGTACGTCCGCGCGATCGTCTCCGTGCTGCCCAGGCCGCTCTGGACACCCCGCAGGCGGAAGAGCCGCCGCAGCACCGGGCTGGCCACCAGGAAGAGCAGGATCGTCGCCTGCAGGACATCGACCAGCTCGACGGGGATCTGGGCCTGGATCTGCATGAGGGGGGCGCCGGCGCGCATCGCCCCGAACAGGATGGCGGCGAAGATGATGCCGATCGGGTTGGAGCGCGCCAGCAGCGCCACGGAGATCGAATCGAACCCGACCGTGGTCCCGAAGCTCGAGGTCATCGTGTGCGTGACGCCGAGCAGGACGGAAGACCCGGCTAGCCCGGCGAGCACCCCGCAGCCGGTCATCGTGAAGACCGTGACCACGCGCGGGTGCATCCCGGCATATCGCGCTGCGTCGGGGTTCGCGCCGACGGTCCGGATCTCGAAGCCCCATGTCGTCCGGTAGAGCAGCCACCAGATGAGTGCGACGAACACGAGTGCGAGCAGGATGCCCAGGTGCCCCGTCCGCCCGAGGAACACCGGGAACGCGGCGTTCCCGACGTCGTAGGTGACCGGGGCCGGCGAGCCGGGCACCTTGAGCGGTCCGCTGACCGCCGCGGCCAGGAAGGCGACCGCGACGTAGTTGAGCATGATCGTGGTCACCACCTCGTGGGCGCCCGACCAGGCCTTGAGGATGCCCGGGATGAAGCCCCACAGGGCCCCGGCGGCGATCGCGGCGAGGACGGCCAGGGGGATGGCGACGACCGACGGCGCGCCGGAGATGATCACCCCGATGTAGACCGACCCGAGGGCTCCGACGAGGAACTGGCCCTGGGCGCCGATGTTGAACAGGCCGGCCTTGAAGCCGAGCGCGACCGACAGCCCGCCGAAGATGAGCGGCGCGGTGGCGACGAGGGTGGCCACCAGGCCGTCGAAGCTGCCGAACGCGCCGGTGATGAGGGCGTGATAGGCCGTGATCGGGAGCGCCCAGTCGAAGCGCTGGTTCGGGACGAGCAGCTGGGAGACCAGGATGATCGCCGCGCCCACGACGAAGGAGAGGAGGATCGAGACGAGCGGCAGGGCGACGACGGACCAGGCCGACCGCGCGAGCCGGGCTGCGCTGAACGGAGGGCGAGCCCCGGTCGCAGCGCTCATGCGGTCGCCTCCGTGATCCCCGGCGCCGTCGCCCGCTCCTCGCCGCCCGTCGCCATGAGGATCCCGACCTCGTTCTTGTCGGCGCTCCGGCCGTCGAGGATCCGGACGATCCGGCCGCGGTACATGACGGCGATCCGGTCGGACATCTCGAGGACCTCGTCGAGCTCGGCAGAGACGAGGAGGACCGCCGTCCCGACGTCGCGCTTCGCGATGATCTGACGGTGGATGAACTCGATGCTGCCCACGTCGAGGCCGCGAGTCGGCTGGTCGAGGACGAGCAGCTTGAGGTCGCGGTCGAACTCGCGGGCCACGATCGCCTTCTGCTGGTTGCCGCCCGACAGGGTCGATGCCTTCACGGTCACCCCGGGCGTCCGGATGTCGAAACGCTCCACGCTGCCCTCGGCGTCCCTGATGATGGCCTGGTCGTCGCGGATCACGCCGCGGGCATAGGGCCGCCGGTAGTAGCTGGTCAGGACGAGGTTGTCCGAGAGCGGGAACCCAAGCACGAGCCCGAAGCGGTGGCGGTCGGCCGGAACGTAGGCGACCGCGTCCTCGTTCATCTGGCGCGGCGAGTGGCCGGTCACGTCACGGCCGCCCAGCGTCACCCCGCCGCTCCACGGCCGGCGCAGCCCGATGATCGCCTCGACCAGCTCGTCCTGGCCGTTGCCGGCGACACCGGCGATGCCGAGGATCTCGCCGGCCCGGACCTCCAGGTCCACGCCCCGGACGACCTCGTTGCCGCGGTCGTCCCGCACGTGCAGCCCGCTCACCTCGAGGACGGGGCCGGCGACGTGCGACTCGCCCCGATCGACGGTCAGCTGGACCTCCCGCCCGACCATCATCTCGGCCAGGTCGTCCTCGTTCGTCTCCGCCGGTCGCCGCTCGCCGACGACCCGGCCGCGGCGGATCACGGTGATCCGGTCGGCGATCTCGAGGACCTCGTACAGCTTGTGGCTGATGAAGACGATGCTCTGCCCCTCTGCGGCGAGGCGCCGCAGGACGGCGAAGATCTCCTCGGTCTCCTGGGGCGTGAGGACGGCCGTCGGCTCGTCGAGGACGAGGATCCGCGCCCGCCGGTAGAGGGCCTTGAGGATCTCGACGCGCTGCTGCCAGCCGACCGAGAGCGAGCCGACCTTCGCCTCGGGGTCGATCTCGAAGCCGAACCGCCGGCCGAGCTCGACGATGCGGCGGTGGGCCTCCCGCCGGTCGAGGAAGACCGGGTTGGCCATCGTTTCCTCGCCGAGCAGGATGTTGTCGGCGACAGTGAGCACCGGGACCAGCATGAAGTGCTGGTGGACCATGTTGATGCCGCGGGCGATGGCGTCCGACGGGCCCGCGATCGTGACCGGCTGTCCGTCGAGGAGGATCTGGCCCTCGTCCGGCCGCGCGAGCCCGTAGAGGACGTTCATCAGCGTCGTCTTGCCTGCGCCGTTCTCACCGAGCAGCGCGTGGATCTCGCCGGGGCGGACCTCGAGGTCGATGCGGTCGTTGGCGACCACTCCGGGGTAGCGCTTGGTGATCCCGCGCATCTCCAGCGCGGGCGCGATCGTCGGTCGGCCGGCTTCGGTCATCGCACGCTCGGACTCCGCGCGACGGTGGTCACATAGCACGGACGGGCCGGCCGTCGACCGGTCGGCCCGTCCGAAGGGGCTCCTGTGTGTGCGATCGACTACGGCGTGCTCTTGGCGATCGCGTTGCAATCGCCGGAGCAGGTCTTGAGCGTCCCGGCCTTCATCGCGGCGAAGGCCGTGTCGAGCTTGGCCTGGACGTCGGGCAGCTGCACGTTCGTCATCGGCGATGCGCCGACGCCGTCGTTCTGCGCGTTGAAGAGCAGGTCGCCCACGACGCTCCCACCGTTGGCGAGCTTGACGAGCGTCTGCGATACCGCGTTCACCAGCTTCTTCTCGGCGCTGGTGATGATGCACTTGTCGGCGTTCGGGTACGACTGGTACTGGTCGACGTCGACGCCGACGCCCCAGATCCCGGCCGCGCAGGCCGCATCGAGGACGCCGTTGCCCGTCTTGCCGGCGACCTGGAAGAGGACGTCGGGCTTGTTGGTCGAGATGAACGACTGGCCGAAGTTCTTCCCGCCCACCGGGTCGTTGAACGCCGCCGCCGAGAAGTCGTGCGTGACGTAGGCGACCTTGACCTTGATGTTCGGGTTCACCGACTGCGCGCCCGCGATGTAGCCGTTGATGTAGCGGTTGCACGGCTGGCAGAGGGTGGTGCCGCCGATCGCCCCGATGATCCCGCTCTTGCTGGCCGACGCGGAGATGATGCCGGCCAGGTAGCCCGCCTGGTCCTCCGCGAAGTAGATCGAGGTGTAGTTCGGCAGGACCGTCTTGGCGTCACCGGCGCACTTGAACGTCGTGTCCGGGTTGCCCTGCGCGTCCACGCAGATCGGAGACTGGTCCACGCCGATGAACTTGATCGTCGGGTTCGCCTTGGCGGCCTTGACCGTCTCATTCGTCAGGGCGAAGCCGACCGTGATGATGATGTCGAACTTCTGGCTGACGAAGCTCTGGATGTCGGTCCCGTACTCGGACGCATCCTTGGGGACGATCGCCGGCGGGTTGGCTGCGCCGATCGCCTGGGCGCCGGCCTGGGCGCCCTTGTACGAGTACTCGTTGTAGTTCTTGTCGTCCAGGGTGCCGATGTCGGTGACGACACCGATCTTCAGATTGCTGCTCGCGGCCGGGGAGGCCGGGGATGCCGGAGCGGAGGCACTGGCCCCCTGCGACGGCGCCGCCGCGGACGCCGAGGGGCTGCTGCCGGTGTTCGAGCAGGCGGCCAGCAGGCCGACGACCACGAACGCGGCGAGCGCGGGCTGGAGTCTCCTGAGCATGTGGTCCTCCGTGCGACGTCGGGGCTGACGGGGCCGGCGGCCCCCTCGGGCACCGGCACTGGCGCCGGCATTGTATCGCGGTGCGGGACGCTGGAAACGGGTCTTGCGGGCGGCCGGACCGTCGCCGCCGCGGGCCCGGGGGGCGGCCGGAGGCCTCAGCCGACGCGCACGACGGCCGCATCCGGGACGCGCGAGACCGGTCGGCCGAGGCGGTCGAGCAGCCGTCCGAACCGGGCCGCGTCGCGGACTGCGCAGCCGGCCGGGTCGTTGTTGAAGAAGACGAACGCGTCCTCCCCGGCTGCCCAGCCCTCCCCGAGCCGGCGGGCCCAGCCCCCCAGCGCAGCCGGCCCGTAGCACGGCTCCGGCGCGGCGAGGCCCCAGTGCAGCCGGAGGTACGTCCAGTCGGTCGTCCGCCAGAGCGGCGTCCGACGATAGCGACGGTCGGCCAGGCAGAGGGCCGCCGCGCGCTCGGTCAGCAGCTGCCGCGTCTCCTCGGTGAACCAGGAGGGATGGCGCAGCTCGACCGCGACCCGGACGCCGGGCGGGAAGGCCTCCAGGGTTGCCGCGAGGTCGTCGAGGCCGCGCTCCATGCTCGGCGGCAGCTGGAGCAGGACGACGGCCAGCTTCGGCCCGAGGCGGCCGGCCGCCGCCATCAAGCGCTCGACGGGCTCGCGCGGCTCCCGCAGCCGACGGACATGGGTCAGGTACCGGCTGGCCTTGACGGCGAATCGGAAGTCCGCCGGGGTGCGCTCCGCCCAGGCGGCGAACACGGCCGGCTGCGGCAGGTGGTAGAAGCTCGCGTTGAGCTCGACGGCCGCGAAGTCGCCGGCGTAGCGCTCGAGCCAGCGCTCCGTCGGCAGCGAGCGGGGGTAGTAGCGCTCCCGCCAGTGGCGGTACTGCCAGCCGGAGGTGCCGACCCAGGCCGTCACGACGGTCTCGCGCCCGTCCTCACGCTGTCCGCAACAGGCGGCGGATCGCGGCCAGCGCCTCGATCGTCTCCGCGGTCGTCGGGTTGAGCCAGACCTGGACGTGCGAGATACCCGCCCGTTCGGCGCTCAGGAGGGCGTCCACGATCGCGTCGGGCGAGCCGGCGAGCCGACGGTCCGGCGCCATCCGGCTCGGCTCCTCACCGGGCATGGCCAGGAGGACGCCGGCGGTGCGCGCCACGCTCGCCGGGTCGCGGCCGATCTCCCGGCAGGCCTGGTCGAGCCACGCTGCCTGCTCCGGGACGACGAAGCGGCCGCGATCCCAGCTCGCCCAGGCGTTCCAGGCGTCGGCGAAGCGCGCCGTGAGCTCGAGCATCCGCCGGCCGCGGGCCCCGACGAGGATGGGGATCGCGCCCTCGCGTGGGCCGCGCGGGCGCAGCTCGGCGTCGACGACCCGGTGGTAGCGGCCGGCGAAGTCGAGCGCTCCGGTCCGCAGCAGGCCGTGGACGATCTCGAGCGATTCGGCGAACCGGCCGACTCGGTGGTCGAAGGGGAAGCCGAACGCCTCGAACTCGGGCTGATGCCAGCCCGCCCCGATGCCGAGGATCAGCCGGCCGCCGCAGATCCCGTCGACCGTGGCCGCCGTCTTCGCCAGCAGGCCGGGGTTGCGGAAGGCGGTCGAGCTGACCCAGGGCCCGAGCGTGACCCGCTCGGTGACGGCGGCGAGCGCGGCGAGCACGGTCCAGGCCTCCCACTCGCCCCGCGTCGGCTGGCCTGGGAACCGCGTCAGGAGGTGGTCGGGGACCCACAGGGAGTCGAGTCCGAGCGCCTCGGCCTGGCGGGCGAAGCCGGCCAGCCGGTCCCATGGCGGCGGCTCACCCGCGGTCGGATCCTCGTCGAGCGGGACGACCATCCCGACCCGCAGCTCGCTCATCGGCGCCTCGCCCTGTCTCCCGCGGCTGCCGCGCCGCGGCCCCGATCGTAGGCCGACGGGGCCGAAGCTACATCCGTCTCGGTGCGGCCGGGCGCGGCCGGCGGCGCGCCCGCCGGCCCGTCGGCCCCGGCTACCATAGGGCCCCGTGACCGTCGCACCCAACGACTTCGTCCACCTCCACGTCCACTCCGAGTTCAGCCTTCTCGACGGTCTGGGCCGCATCCGCGACCTCGTCGAGGCGGCGCAGGCGAACGGGATGGACGCGATGGCCATCACCGACCACGGCGCCCTCTACGGTGCGGTGGCCTTCGTCCAGGCCGCGACCGCCAAGGGCATCAAGCCGATCGTCGGGGTCGAGACCTACGTCGCCCGACGCTCGATGCGGGACAAGGAGGGGAAGGCCGACAGCCAGCCCTACCACCTGGTCCTGCTCGCGACCGACATGACCGGCTACCAGAACCTGTGCCGGCTCGTCACCGACGCCCACATCGACGGCTACTACTACAAGCCGCGGATCGACCGCGAGCACCTCGCCAAGTACAGCCAGGGCCTGGTCGGGATGTCGGCGTGCCTCAGCGGCGAGGTACCCAAGGCGCTCGAGGCGGGCGATTGGGACCTCGCCCGCAAGCTCGCCAAGGAGTACGAGGACATCCTGGGCAAGGGGCGCTTCTTCCTCGAGCTGCAGGACCACAAGATCCCTGAGCAGCGCGTGCTCAACGAGCAGCTCCTGCGCCTCGCGCCCGAGACCGGCATCCCGCTGATCGTCACCAACGACCTGCACTACGTGCACCCCGAGCAGCACGAGGCGCATGACGTCCTGCTGTGCGTCGGCACGGGCAACAACCTC
>DASVYJ010000144.1:0-16150 GCA_036392215.1 Candidatus Limnocylindrales bacterium
CCTGGTGGCGGATCCTCGACCCTGTCCGGCAGGCGGAGCGCTTCGACCCGGGCGGCGACTACGTGCGCCGCTGGCTACCCGAACTGGCCGACGTCCCCGATGCCTGGCTCGCGCGGCCGTGGACGATGCCGCTCGACGTCGAGACGCGAGTCGGCTGCCGGATCGGCGCCGACTATCCACCGCCGATCGTGGACCACCGCGCGGCGCGCGAGCGGGCGTTGGCCGCCTGGCGGTCTCGCGGCGTGCGGCCGTGGCGAGCGCACGACGCCGCCGAGCACGACGACGGTCAGACCGGCGACGCCCGCTCCTGATCGCGGCCGGCATGCTGCCGGTGCCGGGGGCGTGGCGTGCCACCGTCGGGACGGGCGCCGTCGGGACGCGCCGCCGGCCGTCCGCTAGGCTCAACGGGTGTCCGCCCCCGCCGCCCAGCCCTCGGGCGCCGCCCCCGATCCGACCTCCGTCGACCACCGCCCGCCCGCCGAGGACTGGCGCCGCCTCCTCGTCCTGTACTGGATCACCTCGCTCGTCGAGGCCCTCGGCGTCAGCCAGATCTACGCGTTCCTGCCCATCCGGCTGGCCGAGATGGGCATGCCCCAGCCCGACATCCCGCACTTCGTCGGCCTCTTCAGCTCGCTCATCTTCGTCTTCGGGCTGCCGATCGTCCCGCTCTGGGGCGTCTGGGCCGACAAGTACAGCCGCAAGGCCGTCATCATCCGGAGCGCCCTGGTCGAGGCCGTCGTCTTCGGTGGCGTGGCCGTCAGCCAGGTCCCCTGGCAGCTCGCCGTGAGCATGCTGCTGGTCGGGTTCCAGCTCGGCAACACCGGGGTGATGCTGGCCGCCCTGCGCGACGTCACGCCGCGCCACCGGCTGGGGACGGCGATCGCGATCTTCGGGGCAAGCAGTCCGATCGGCTTCGGGGTCGGGCCGGCCATCGGCGGGGTGATGATCGACGGGCTGCATCTCCCGGCGACGTCGGTCTACGCCCTGTCGGCGGCGCTCTCACTGGCCGTCGCGGTGATGCTCGGCCTGCTGTCGAAGGAGGTCCGGCCCGACGTCGTCCCGAGCGGCCGGGTCGTCCGCCTCGCCTTCGGGGCCGTCCGGTCCGTCGTGGCCGACCCGCAGGTCCGTCGCCTGTTCGCGATCTACGGGACGGCCTTCCTCGCTCGCCAGATGGCGACGCCGTTCCTGCCGCTGCTGGTGCAGCGACTCGAGGTCGGGAGCATGGGCCTGGCGAGTGCGATCGCCCTCGTCGTGGGGACGGCGCCGATCGCCGGTGCCGTCCTCTCGTCGTCGGCCGGCTGGGCCGGCGATCGGCTCGGGTTCAGGCCCGTCCTGCTCGTGGCCCTCGGCGGCAGCGCGCTGACCGTCGCCCTCATGCCGTTCGCCTGGGCGATCGGGCCGCTGGCCGTGGCGGCGACCCTGTTCACCGGGCTCAACGCGGCCATCGGCTCGATGGTCTTCGGCCTGCTGGCGGTCGACGTGCCGGCCGAGCGGCGGTCGGCGACGCTGAACCTGGTCTACCTGCCGCTCTACGTCGCCGGCATCGTCGGTCCCGCGGCCGGCGCGGTCGTCGTGACGGCCGGGCTGCCCGTCGTGTTCCTGGTGGCGGGCGGCGTGCTGGCGGTGGGGGCGGCCGCCGTCCTGCGCGAGCGGACGCGGCCGGCCGGCACGGCGGCTCGAGCGGAGATCGCCGAGGGCTAGCAGCTCGCTCGCCGACGCCAGGGCGGCCGCTGCTCAGGCGGTCGGCAGCGGCTGCTCGGCGGGGCCGACGTAGCGGGCGTCGGGCCGGATCAGCTTGTTGGCGCCCGCCTGCTCGATGGCATGGGCGGTCCAGCCCGCCATGCGGGCGAGGGCGAACGTGGCCGGGAAGAGGTCCGGTGGCAGCCCGACGCCCTGCAGGACCGCGGCGGTGTAGTACTCCACGTTCGTCTTGAGGGCCCGGTCGGGGTGGGCGGCCGCGAGCTCGCGGAGGACGATGTCCTCGACCTCGACGGCCAGGGCGAGCCACTCGGCCATGCCGGACATCCCCTCGGCCACCTTGCGCAGGGCAGCGGCTCGCGGATCGTAGGCCCGGTACACGCGATGGCCGAAGCCCATGATCCGGTCGCCGCGCTCGATCGCTCCGCGGACCCACTGCTCGGCCCGGTCGGCCGAGCCGATCTCGTGGAGCTGGCTCACGACCTCGGCGGGGGCGCCGCCGTGGAGCGGCCCCTTCAGCGCCCCGATCGCCCCGCAGACCGCGCTCGCGATGTCGGAGCGGGTCGAGGTGATGACCCGGGCCGTGAACGTCGAGGCGTTGAGGCCGTGCTCCGCGGCCACGACGAAGTAGGCGTCGAGCGCCCGCTCCGCGGCCGGCTGCGGGTCTTCCCCGGTGAGCTGCTGCAGGAAGCCGCCGGCGAGGGTCAGGTTGAAGTTCGGGTCGACCGGCTCGAGGCCCTGGCGCAGGCGGATGAAGGCGGCCAGGGCGCCGGGGGCGAAGGCGGTCAGCTGGCGGGCCTGCTCGACGGTGGGCGGCCAGTGCGGCCGATGGCGGGCGCCCCAGACCGAGACGGCCGTCCGCAAGGCGTCCATCGGATGGGTGTGGGGGGGCAGCTCGCGCAGCGCCCGGACGACGCGGTCCGGGATCTCGCCGGGCGGCAGGGTGACCTCCGGCCGCCACTGGCCCGTCCAGAGCAGCTCCGCGACGGAGGCGTAGCTACCGTGCTCGACGAGGTCGCCGATGGCGTAGCCGCGATACAGGAGCCGACCGTTCGTCCCGTCGACGTAGCCGATCGCCGTCTCGGCGGCGATCACCCCGTCCAGGCCGGGCGAGTAGGGCCGGTCGTCGCGGGGGATCGGCAGCGCCTGCGGCGGGTCGGCTGTCGGGGCTGCGGCGGCGTCGTCCGCGGCGGAGCGGGCGCCGTCGCTGTCGGGGCTGCTCATCGGGATGGTCGCCCTCCGTGGCCTCGGTCCGGGGCCGGGCGCGGCTCGGGATGGGAGCCGGCAGGACGGGCCCGTTCGCCTCCGCATCGTACCGCGCGGACGGGGAGGAGGCCCGGGCGCCCGGCGGTCAGTAACGCCGCGGTGGGCCTGCCATCGCGTCGAGCAGGAGGCGGACCAGCACGGCCCCGAGGAAGGCGACGACCACCGCGCCGGTGAAGCCCTCGGTGTCACCGAGGCGGAGCTCGCGGGCAAGGAAGCCGCCGAGCAGCCCACCGAGGATGCCGATGAGGGTCGTCGCGAGGCAGCCGCGCGGCGAGCCGCGGCGGACGACGAGGCCCGACAGCGAGCCGGCCAGGAAGCCGACGACGAGCCAGCCGACGAGGCCCATGTCGAGCATCGCGCTCCCTCCGCTCCGCCGGTCCGGCGCCGGCCCGCCCGGATGATACGAGAACGGGGCGGCAGCCTGGAGTCGCTCGAGGCTCCGGCGGCTGACGTCCTCGGTCCAGGGCGATCGCGTCGCCGGGCGAGCCTCCGGGGAGGGGCGGCGCGACGTCGGCCGACGAGCTCCTGGCGCTGCTCCAGTCCGCGGGCGAGGAGCGGACGCTCCCGTCGACAGCCCGGCGGTCGGACCCGCGCCCACGCGACCGTTGGCCCGCGGGGACCCCGTTCCGAGCTGGCGGCCTGACCCCCGGGGCGACCCGTCAGGCCGGCACGGCCGCCGCCCGCCGCAGGGCGGCCTCGATCAGGTCCCCGTCGCTCGCCGGCAGCTCGTGGACGTTGCCCTGGAACGCGAGCGTCCAGTTCGCCTCCGGCCAGCGCTTCGGGTACGTCATCTCGCGGGCGAGCGGCTCGGCCGGGACGGCGTCCGCGGTCGGGAGCGCCACCAGCGGCTCGGTGGGGAACCGCCAGGGGTAGTCCTCCTCGGGGTGCGCGCTCGAGCCCCAGACCCGCTCGTGCGATTCGAACGGCGCCCCGCTCACCCGGAGCAGCGCGCCGATCGCCTTGCGGCCGGTGAGGTAGAGGAAGACCCGGTCACCGGGGGCGACCCGCTCCCACTTCCGGCGGTGGCGGCGCTTCATCGCGGCCTGGCGGAAGTCGAGGGCGCGGCTCTTCTCGAAGTTCTCGGGCGAGCTGACGAGCAGCCAGTCGGTCATCGATCCGACCTCCACGGGGACGGTGGCGATGGCAAGCGTAGCCCAACGGCTCCGGTGGGCCGGACTGCTACGCTTGGCGGTGCGCGGGATGGCACCGACGGCGGGTGCGACCGCGGCCGCAGGGAGATCACGGTCGTGCTCCGCCGGCGCTGGCTCTTCGTCCTGCTGCCGATCGGCTTCCTGGCGGTCATCGAGGCCCTCAGCGACTCGATCCTCGATCCCGTGCTGCCGTTCCCCCGGGACACGCTGCTCGTCGTCGGCGTGGTGACCGTCGTCTTCGTGCTCGGCGCGGACCGCGCCTTCCGGACCATCGATCGGCTGACGGACGACCTCCGGCAGCGCAACCGGGACCTGGTCGCGCGGACCGAGACGCTCCGTTCGCTGCACCAGGTGAGCTTGGCGGTGACCGCGGCCGGCGACCTGGATGCCGTCCTGCAGACCATCGTCGACAGCGCCCACCACCTGCTCGGTACGGAGGTCGCCCTGCTCGTCCTGTACCGCGCCGACGGGGAGCCGCGGCTGCGAGCGACGAGCGGGCCGCCCGACGCGTTCCGCCCCGGCGGCGAGGAGCGGGGCGACGAGATCACACGCTTCCTCCACCCCGAGTTCGCCCGGGTCCGCCTGGCGACGCCGATCCGGAGCGGGGACCGGACGGCGGGCACGCTGGCGGTCGGCGCGCGGACGCCGCGCTCGTTCGGCGTCGACGACCTCGAGACGCTCTCCTCGCTGGCCGCGCAGGCCGCGATCGCCCTCGAGAACAGCCGGTTGCAGGAGCGGCTGCGCGAGCTCGCCATCGCGGCCGAGCGCGAGCGGATCGCCCGCGAGATGCACGACGGGCTCGCCCAGGTGCTCGGCTACGTCAACACGAAGTCGCAGGCCGTCGAGGAGTTCCTGGCCGCGGGCCGCGTCGCGGACGCCCGCCAGCAGCTCGACGAGCTCGCCCTGGCGGCCCGCTCGGTCTACGTCGACGTGCGGGAGGCGATCCTGGGGCTGTCCAGCCCGATCCCGCCCGACCGTGGCCTCGTCGGCGCCCTCGAGGAGTACGTGGCGCGCTTCGCCGAGGCGTCCAAGCTGGCAGCCCGGGTCGAGGCGACCTCGGCGGCGCGACACGTCGCGCTGGGCCCGAGCGCCGAGGCACAGGTCTTCCGGATCGTCCAGGAGGGCCTGACGAACATCCGCAAGCACGCCGGCGCGCAGCGGGTCGTGGTCGGACTGGACGTCGCCGGCGGCGCGCTCAGCATGTCCGTGGAGGACGACGGGCGCGGCTTCGACCCCGATGCCAGCGCGTCGCTCGGCTGGCCGCACTTCGGGCTCGGTGCGATGCGCGAGCGAGCCTCGGCCATCCACGGCCGCCTCGAGTGGGAGAGCCGCCCCGGCGCAGGGACGACGCTCCGGCTGCGCGTGCCGCTCGGCGAGTCGGACGGCACGGCGCCGGACGGCACGGACGCCGCGACGGGCGCCACCGACGCCGCGCCGGGTGGTACGGTGCACGCCTGATGCGCATCGTCCTCGTCGACGACCACGCCCTCTTCCGCGACGGCGTCGCCTCGCTGCTCGCTGCCTGGGGCCACGAGGTCGTCGGCCAGGCCGCCAACGGCGTCGAGGCCGTCGATCTGGCCGACCGGACCCTGCCGGACCTGGTGCTGATGGACGTCCGGATGCCGGGCCTGTCCGGCCTCGAGGCGACCGCCCGCATCAAGGAACGGCATCCCGCCGTGGCGGTCGTCATGCTCACGGTCAGCGAGGACGAGGACGACCTGTTCCGAGCGATCAAGGCCGGCGCGCAGGGGTACCTGCTCAAGAACCTCGAGTCGACGCAGCTGCGCTCGATGCTGGAGGCCGTCGCCCGGGGCGAGGCCGCCATCTCGCCGGCGACCGCGGCCCGCATCATCGACGAGTTCCTGCGGGTCGAGCGCGGCCCGGTCGCGCCGGCCCCGGATCGGCTCACGGAGCGCGAGCTGGAGGTCCTCCGTCTGGTCACCCAGGGCCTGCGAAACAAGGAGATCGCGGCCCGCCTCGGGATCAGCGAGAACACGGCGAAGTTCCACCTCAAGAACATCGTCGAGAAGCTGCACGCCCAGACCCGCACCGAGCTGGCCGCCCGGGCGGTCCGCGAGGGACTCGTCCCGGAGCCCGACCCCGGCCGCTAGTCCTGTGGGCTGACCCGCCAGCGGCCTCGTCCCGCCGGTCCCGCGCGTCGCCGCCACCGCCGCGGGCGGTGACGGGGCCGGGAGGGCGCTCGTCCCCACCCGGCCGGGGAGCCGCGGGTAGCGCGTCGGGACCTCTGGCCCGCGTCTCCCCACCCGCTCGGGTAGCCCCCGAGGCGCCTACCCGGTCGAGGGGGCGGCTTTCGGCGGGATGGCACGTCCGCGCGTCGAGGGGCGCGGCGGATGCTTCCGAGGCTGAGACGCACTCGGAGGCGCTTCATGGGCTATCGCATCACGATCGACAGCGGGGGCTGCATCAACTGCGGCGTCTGCATGGACGTCTGCCCGGTGCAGGCGCTCGACATGTCCCGCCCTGACCGGCCGGGCGTCGAGACCGGCTTCGCCGGCGGCTCGCCCTTCTCCTGGATGATGGAGTACCCCGTCCAGGTCGGCGAATGCATCGGCTGCGGCATCTGCATCCGCGAGTGCCCCACGGTCGTCATGACCCTCGACACCGTGGCCGGCACGACCCCGCTCGCCGCCCGGCAGGGCCCGATCACGCGGCCCGCAGCCGCCGACGGCTGGCTGCCGCTGTCCGAGGTCACCCGCGAGGCTCTCAAGCCCGGACATCCGTCGCCGTTCGAGCCGCTCTTCACGTGGCGGACGAGCGAGCGCCGCGAGCCGTGGCAGGTCTGGCGGACCATGACCGGCGCCTCGGAGGAGGCGCGTGACGGGACCGGCATCGAACCGGCCGCGCCCTGCCAGGTCGCCTGTCCGGCCGGCACGGATGCCGGCCGCTACGTCGGCCTCGTGGCGCAGGGACGCTACAGCGACGCGCACGCCGTCGCGGCCGAGGTCAACCCGTTCCCGTCCGTGTGCGGCTGGATCTGCACGGCGCCCTGCGAGAGCGCCTGCCGGCGGGGCACCCTCGACGAGCCGGTCTCGATCCGGACCCTCAAGCGGTTCGCGGTCGAGCACGGCACGCTGCCTGCCGTGCCGCCACCGACCGTCCGGCGGCCCGAGCGGGTCGCGATCGTCGGCGGCGGACCGGCCGGTATGTCCGCAGCCTTCTACCTCGCCCGCCTCGGCTACGGCGTCACCGTCTTCGAGGCGATGCCGGTGCCGGGCGGGATGATGGCCATCGGCATCCCCGAGTACCGCCTGCCGCGGGAGGTCCTCCAGGAGGAGATCCAGCGGATCCTCTCGCTCGGCGTCGAGCTCCGCGTCGACACGGCGATGGGCCGCGACTTCACCCTGGCCGATCTCGAGGCGCAGGGCTTCAAGGCCGTCTTCCTGGCGACCGGCGCGTCCAAGAGCCGCCGACTCGGCGTGCCGGGCGACGAGCTGCCGGGCGTCGTGCCCGCCACCTACTTCCTCAAGCAGGTCAACCTCGGCGAGAAGCCCAGCCTCAGCGGGCCAGTCGTCGTGGTCGGCGGCGGCTCCACGGCGATGGACGCGGCCCGCTCCGCGCTCCGCAGCGGTGCCAGCAGCGTCACCGTCCTCTACCGCCGCGGTCGGGCCGAGATGCCCGCCCAGGCTGAGGAGGTCGAGGCCGCCGAGCGCGAGGGGATCGTCATCCGGACCGGCGCCATCGTGACCGAGGTCCTCGGCCGCGACGGGGCCGTCGCCGCGGTGCGGACCCAGGAGCAACGGCCGACCGGCGCGATGGAGCGCGGTCGGGCCGTCTGGGCCCCCGTCCCCGGCAGCGAGGCGGAGCTCCCCGCCAGCCGCATCCTGGTGGCCGTCGGCGAGGAGCCGGATCCGTCGATCCTGCCGGAGGGCGCCGGGATCGAGGTGAGCGCGTTCGCCGGCATCGTCGCCGACCCGCGCAGCCTGGCCACCGGTCGGGCCGGCGTCTTCGCCGGCGGCGACGTCGTCTCCGGTCCGAAGACGATCATCGACGCCGTCGCGGCGGGCCGTCGGGCCGCGGCCTCGGTCCACGAGTACCTGGCCGGGGCACGCGACGGCGAAGCCGAGATCATGGCGGCCGTCCGCTACCGCACCGCGCCCGAGCGACAGCTGACCCTCGACCTGGCGCCGCGGCCGCGCGTCCACGCGCCGCTGCCGGTCTACGAGCCGGGCTCGTTCCGGGCCGACCAGGTCGGTTACGACCCCGAGGCCGCCCGGGCCGAGGCGAGCCGCTGCTTCCGCTGCGACGCGGTCTACCGCTGTCCGTCCGTCGAGGTGGTCAGCGGTCGTGGTCCGGGCGATCGGCCCGGCCAGTCCGTGCCGGCGGCACCCGTCGCTGCGGGCGCCGCGCCCGCCATCCCCGTCACCCAGTCCACCGTTCCAGGAGGTCGATCATGACGCCCGACCAGGTCTCAGGCCTGTTCAGCGCCGGCGAATCGTTCGTCGAAGGGACCATCGCCGCCGCGCTGGTCGTGCTCTGGCTGGTCGCCATCGGCCTGCACGTCGCCCGGCCGTACATGCTGGCGAACGTCCGCAAGTTCACCCTGCGCCTCGGCGCCGACCTGTGGTGGATCATCTACGTCGGCATCCGCGACGTGCTGCTCCTCCAGGTCTTCCTCGGCAGCTTCATCTTCTTCTACCCCGACGTGGTCAAGGGCAAGGACCTGCCGATCACGGGCGGCCTGGCCGCCGTCTGCGCCTTCGCCGTCCTCGTCATCAAGCTGACTACCCGGGGCGACGCCGACGCCCGCTGGTACCGCATCCAGAGCCTGCTGCTGGCCCTCGGCGCGGTCCTCTACATCGGCCCTTACCTCCTCGGCGTCCAGGTCAATGGCATCGGGACCGACAGCGCGAACACGCTGGCCTCGATCTTCGACAGCACCCTGAACCCGGACCTCGCCCTGCCGCTCTGCTACATCTCGGCCGCCCTGACCGGCCTGCTCGGCCTCGTCGCGGTCGTCTACAACCTGCGTCAGACCACCATCCGCCGGCCGTCCGCCGGCCAGGCCCGGTAGGAGGAACCGCCGATGCCGTCGCCCGCTCCCCTCAACGCCGACGACCTGGCGACCGCCCTGACCCAGGGCAGCGCCGGCTGGATGGTCCTCTCGATCGCGGCCGTGCTGCCGATCCTGTGGGCCTTCACCCTGAGCCTGCACTTCGCCCGGCCGTACGTCGTGCGCTTCCTGCAGACGCTCACCCTCCGCTTCGGCGGGGACGTCTGGTGGCTCAGCTACGTCCTGATCCGGGACGCGCTGATGTTCGTCACGTTCGCCCTGAGCGTCATCTTCCTGATGCCGAACCTCTACATCACGGCCGGCCTGCCGCTGACGGCGCCGCTCGCCACGCTCTTCCTGTTCTGGGCCCTCGTGGTCAAGCTCTTCCGCGACGCGGACGACGACCCGGCCGCCTTCCGGCTGGTCTCGATCCTGCTCGTGGTCGCCTCGGTCCTCTACATCGTCCCCCAGATCTACGGCCTCGAAGCGGTCGACCAGACGGTCATCTGGGACAACGCGACCGGCCTGGGCTGGATCCCCGGTGTCCTGAGCTCGACGACGGGCGACTGGGCGAACCCGCTGGCCTGGCCGATCCTCGAGGTCTCGCTCGTCCTCTTCGCCCTCACCGGGGCGGGCATCTTCACCCGCTTCTTCCTGCGCCTCGGCGCCGAGGCGGGGCCTGCGGCCGAGGCGGCCGACAGCCGCGAGTCGGCTGAGACCCGACCAGCGGCGGCCCTGCGGTAGCGGTGGCAGCCTGCCGGAACACCCGATGACGGGACGACCTGGGCAGCCGTCCCGTCCGTGACCGGCGCCTCCGGCCGGTCGACGGGGCCTGGAAGCCCCCTCCAGGCCGGCGTCTCTCCCGAGGGGGTCCGAGGGCCCGCCGGCACAGCCGGCGGGCCCTCGCTCTGTATCTGACGCGCAGCAGCGCGGCCGCGGCGGAATGCCGGGGACGGCTTCGCTCGCGCCGTCGCCGGCGAGGGGAGCCGCCAGCTACGCCTGGCGCAGCCGCGCCTCCCAGCCGCCCGACTCGGTTCGCCGGACCTCGTAGGCGGGCTGGTCGTAGACGGCTGGCCCGCGGACGACGTGGCCGTCCGCGAGCCGGAACCGCGAGCCGTGCCAGGGGCACTGGACGCAGCCGTCCACCAGGCTGCCCTCGTCGAGCGGGCCGCCGGCGTGGGCGCAGGTCGCGTGCAGCGCCTGGACTGCGTCGCCCGCGCGGAGCAGGACGAGCGGCTCCTTGCCGAGCATCGCCTTCGTCAGCTGCCCCTCGGGGACGTCTGCCACGTCGAGCGCCCGCCACTTCGTTCCGCCCGTCCGCCAGGCGTGGCGGTCGACCATGTTCCCGTCCCGGTAGACGACGTCGCCGCCGATGTACGCCCCCGCGGCCATCGCCCCGTAGCCGACGAGGCCGAGCAGGACCGCGAGGGGGCGCGCCCTCGGCCTCGCCAGGCGCAGCCACAGCGAGGTCAGGTACGCGGTCAGGCTCGACACCATCAGCGTCGCGTGGACGGTGGCGTGGACCTGCTCGTCGCCGTACGTGTCGACGGCGTCCGCCGCGCCGGTGGCGGCCGACAGAGCCATCCCGGCGACGCCCGTCGCGACCGCGAGGTCGGCGGCCCTGCCCTGGCCGGTCAGGTCCAGGAGGGCGGCCGTCGTCATCGCCCCGACCGGCACGTCGGTGACCATCGGGTGGACTGGGTGGCCCAGCCAGACCCCGTTGAGCAGGTCCTTGGTCTCGCGCGACCGCTCGAACAGCCTGTTCAGCCAGCCCTGGACGTACTCGCCGGTCGGCTTCGCCCATGAGCCCTGCTCGTCGATCAGCCGCAGGATCTGGCGGTGCATCGGCTCCTCCTGTGCTGGCGCGTGTCCGCGGCGCTGGGCGATGCCGCGCGTCCAGATGATGCCCGAACTGATGCCCTGACCACCCCAGCATGGGCTGGCGGCAGTCAGGGCGCCGTCACCGTGACGGTTCCCTGCATATCGCGGGGGTGGAACGAGCACTCGTAGTGGTAGGTGCCCGGCGCGGCGAAGATGAAGGTGGTCGAGGTGCCCGGGGCCATGACCTGCGGCCGGCCGGGCAGACCTCCGTCGAGGAAATGGACGGAGTGGGTGAAGTTGTCGTGGTTCGTCCAGGTGACGGTCGTGCCGGCCGGCACCGTGATCGCGGCCGGCACGAACCGGTATGACGGCGGAAGGTCGACGGTCGACACCGCGACCGGGCCGGCGGCGGCCGGTGCGGCGCAGGCCGCCAGCGTCAGGCCGACGAAGACGACGAGTCCGGTCAGGCGGGACGGACGGTCGGCCATCGGGCTCAGGACTCTGCGCGGGCAGTGGCCGCTCCGAGGACGGTCTGGCTCGCCGCCGCGAAGACGAGGACGAACGCGGCGGCGTCGAGGACCTCGCTGATCGTGTGGGCGAAGAGGAAGACGGTCCAGTCGAGGTGGTAGGTCATGTAGCTGATCTCGGCCAGCGCGAAGAGCGCGAAGGCGGCGCCGAGGAGCGTTGCTCCGGCCCCGAAGGCGCGCCAGGCGAACCCGGCGCCGATGAGGAACAGCACGACATGGATGGCCAGGAACCCGATCGGGGGGACCTGGTTGACGAAGTCACCGAACGGCATCGGAGCGGCTCCTTTCCGGCCGAGGGACGCGGCCGCGGGCGATGCGGACGCCGTCGGCGACGACGCCCGCCAGGACGAGCACCATCCCCACGAGGACGACGAGGTGGGCCACGTGCTGGGCCGCCGAGAAGCCAGCCAGGCGCGGGCCCGCGTCCAGAAGCAGGGTGTGCTCGAGGGTGTCGGCGACGAGGCCGAGGGCCATCACGATGAGTCCCAGGCGGGCCAGCACGGGGAAGGGACGCGGGGCTCGCATGACGCGCTCTCCTCTCTATCGCTAACTTCAGCTACTGATAGCACTGGAAGGCGAGCGCGTCAAGGGCTATCGCCAGTTGAGACTGGTGATAGAGTGTCGTCATGGGCCAGCCCGACGCATCCCGCGCTTCACGCCGATCCGCGGCGGCCGTGCGCGACCCCAGGACGGCGAGCCCCGAGCCAGGGTTGGCGCCTGATGTCGCGAGCGACGCGACGATCGAGGCGTTCGCCGTCCTCGCCGAACCCGTCCGACGCCGCCTCTACGACCTGGTCACGGCGGCCGATGGGCCGATCGGGCGCGACGAGGCGGCTGCCGCCCTCGGCATCGGCCGGCCGCTGGCCGCGTTCCACCTGGACCGCCTCGTCCAGGCCGGCCTGCTCACGACCGAGTTCCGCCGCCTGACGGGTCGCAGCGGGCCCGGCGCGGGGCGCCCCGCCAAGCTGTATCGCCGAGCGGCGCGCACCATCCACGCCTCGCTGCCTCCTCGCCAGTACGAGTTGGCGGCGCGCTTCTTCGCCGAGGGCCTGGACGAGGTCGGACCGGCCGCGTCCGCGGCGGCCATGGAGGCGGCCCGGGCCTTCGGTCGGCGCGCCGGGGCGGAGGCATGGGGTGCGGCGGACGCCGCTCCGGATGCGGCGACCGACGGTCTCCCGGCGCTGCTCGGCGAACTGGGGTTCGAGCCGCGCGTCGACGAGGCGAGCGGCGAGATCGTCCTGCGCAGCTGCCCCTTCGACGCGCTCGCCGCCACGCACCGCGAGCTCACCTGCGGGATGAACCGTGCCCTCCTCGAGGGGCTCCGCGACGGCCTCGGTTCGCCGCGCACGGTGCTCGCCCGGCCTGCGCCAGGACGCTGCTGCGTCGTCTTCGGGCCGCCACCCGACGCCCTCGACTGACCCGATCGAGCTCGTTCTTCCTGCCTCGAGGCGCTCGGCCGGGAGTCCTCGCCGCCCGAAACCGGGCGTCTATCGCTAGCGTAGTAGCGCGATAGAGAGCCGCTCCGACGACGGTCGGCCGGCCTCGGCGCCACGCCGGCCCGGCGCGACCAGGCGGCCGGCCGTTCGGGCCGAAGGAGGCGACATGCGACCTCTCGCGCGTCTCGTCAGCATCCTTGCTCTCGCCGCACTCGTGCTCGGGCCCTCTGCGGCCCTCGCTGCGACCGCCGATCCGGCCTCCGGAGGCGGCGCCCGCCTCGAGCGCGCCGCCTTCCACGATGCGATGCGCAAGCTCTGGGAGGATCACATCACCTGGACGCGGCTGTTCATCGTCAGCGAGGCCACCGAGCCCGCGGCGCTGCCCGATCTGGGCCCGACGGCCGACCGGCTCCTGGCGAACCAGGTCGACATCGGCGATGCGATCCGTCCCTTCTACGGCGATGCAGCCGGCGCCCGATTGACCGCCCTGCTGCGGGAGCACATCCTCCTGGCTGCCCGGCTGCTGGAGGCGGCGAAAGCCGGCGACTCCCCAGGTGCCGCGGCGGACTCGACCGCGTGGTACGCGAACGCGAACGAGATCGCGGCCTTCCTCCATGCCGCCAACCCGCGCCACTGGGCGCTCGCCGACCTCCAGGCGATGATGAAGTCACACCTCGACCTCACCCTGGCAGAAGCGGTCGCACGCCTGCAGGGTCGGTATGCGGACGACATCGCCGCCTACGACCGAGTCCACGCCGAGATCCTGAGCATGGCGGACATGCTCAGCGACGGGATCATCGCCCAGTTCCCGAGCCGGTTCGCCCCCTAGGGGCGGGCCGGTCACGCCGTGCCCGGGGAGGAGCGACGACCCCTCCCCGGGCGCCACTCCGAAACCGCGGGGCCCAGCCCGCGCGTAGCCAGTCTCGACGGCCGCGCCCAGGTCGTCCTCGCCGATCCCTCGGAGGACCTCGTCCCATGCATGCGTCCCCGTTCACCCGCCGCTTCATCCTCGCCGGCCTGCTCGCGGCGGCCCTCGGGCTCGGCGGCTGCGCCAGCTCGACCACGTCCGCCCCGCCGGCCTCGGTCGCACCCCCGTCAGCGCCGGCTTCCGCCAGCCCCGCCTCGTCGTCCGGGTCGGCGGCGCCGGCCGCGTCGGGGATGGCGGTCACCATCAAGGGCTTCGCCTTCGACCCGGCATCGCTGATCGTGCCCGTGGGCGCCAGCGTCACCTGGACGAATCAGGACCCGGCCGGCCACACCGTGACCGCCGACGACGGCTCGTTCGGGAGCCCGACGATCCAGACCGGGTCGACGTTCAGCCAGACCTTCGCGAAGGCGGGCACGTTCAGCTACCACTGCTCGATCCACCCGAGCATGAAGGCGACGGTCGTCGTCCAGTAGTCGCGCCGGCGGCGGGTCCTCAGGGTCGAGGGATCCTCGCCGCGGCCGCCTCGTCGACGATCCAGGTCGCCCCGGTTCGCCGCGTCCGCTGCACGGGCCAGCGCCGCTCGTCGCGGGTCGGGCCGAACACGCCCCCGAGCGCTTCGGCCTTGGACGCCCCGGACGTGATCGCGAGGAGCGTCGGCGCGGCGTCGAGGAAGGCGGGGTTCAGGGTGACCCGCGGCAGATGCGGGGCGATGTGGGTCGGGGCCGGGATGCCGAGCGCCCAGGCGTCCGAGTCGAGCGCCGGGCTGCCCGGGAAGCAGGAGAGGACGTGGCCGTCGTCGCCGACGCCCACGATGACCAGGTCGAAGACCGGCCAGCCCGCCGCGTCGACGGGCACGAGCCGGGCGATCTCCTCGGCGTAGCGCCGCGCGCACCAGTCCGCGTCGTGGCCCTCGGCGATGGCCTGCGTCGTCGGGAAGGCGTGGACGTTGCGGGCCGGGATGGGCGCGGCGAGCTGGTCCGCGGGATCGTCCGGTCCCGGCTCACCGAGCGTGTCCGACGCGTCCGCCCCCTCGCCCGACACGCCGCCGAGGGCCGAGAGGCGGAGCAGGATCGCGTCGAAGGCGAGGGTGTTCGACTCGGGGTGGTCGCGCGGGACGAAGCGATCGTCGCCCCACCAGACGTGGATGCTCCCCCAGGGCAGGCGGTCGCGGTACGGCGGGGCGGAGAGGCGGCGGTAGATGCCGATCGGGGAGGAGCCGCCGGTCGTGTTGAAGTGGGCGACGCCGCGCGCGGCGACGGCGGCCTCGAGCGCCGCAGCGATCCGCTCCGTCGCGGCGGCGGCGACCGCGTCGTCGTCGGGCAGGACGAGCAGTTCCGGCTCGCCGCGCTCGGCCCGGTCCACGACGTCGGCGGGGATGAGGGTGCCACGAGGCATCGGGACGCGTCCTCCGCTCAGCGGGGCGGCCGGCGATGGGAGTGCCGACCCTGGCCCGCGCCATCAGGGGCGGCCAGGGCGGCCGCCATCTCGAGGGTCTCGGCTGCGACCGGATCACGCCCGAAATCCTCGATGACCTGGCTGAGCAGGTCGACCTCGCGCTGGCGCGGGGCGAGGAACGAGCGCTCGAGGCGGACGTCGCCGTTCTCGCGCAGCCGGACGTCGACCGTCTCCTGCTCGGCCGTCACCTCGCCGAGCAGTCTGCGGCCGCGGCGCTCGGCCTGGATCTCGACCCGCAGCGTCGTCCCGCCCGGCATCGACGAGGCGACCGGACGGAGGCGGACCTCGACGGTCCCGCGGGCGCGGCCGAGCGTCGCGCAGCGGCCGCCCTCCGGGACCGGGTGGAGCGGCTCCACGACGGTCATGTCGAGCCGCGAGCCGAGCCAGGCGGCGTGATAGACCGGCTTGACGATGTTCGTCGACGCGTCCGCATCGACGTCGTCCGCGGCGGCGTAGTCGATGACGATGCGGTCCACGGCACGAAGGAACGGCTGGAACTCGGGCAGGTCGAAGACCGAGGCGATCGCCTCGCGCCAGCGGGCCTGGCGGACGAGCCCGAAGTCGGCGACGACGAGGTGCTCCTCGCGCGCGACCCGGGCCATCCCGACGAGCCGCTCGAGCCCGTCGCCCGGCCAGCCCGAGCCGTCGACGACGAGGCGGTCGGTCACTCGCAGCAGCGCTCGCGCCTGCTCCGAGCGCCACTCGGGCTCCGCCGGCCACCACAGCATCACCGGCAGATCGTGGATGAGGAGCGGCACGACGATGGCCCCGAGGTGGCGGCCCGTCTCCCCGCCGGCGGTGACGTAGATCATCTCGGCGCACGTCTCGGCCATGCCCGGCGCGGGCAGGACGCAGTG
>DASVYJ010000145.1:0-13516 GCA_036392215.1 Candidatus Limnocylindrales bacterium
CGCGCGCCCTCGCCCGGCGGCTGGCGGCGATGCCGCCGCGCGCCCTGGCCTACGCCAAGCGCGAGCTCGAGCGGGCGCTGGCGACGGACCTCGAGACCGCGCTCGACTACGAGGCCTCGATGCAGGGGCTCGCGGCGCGGACCGCGGACCATGTCGAGGGGCTGGCCGCATTCCTCGAGAAGCGGCCGCCGCGCTTCGAGGGACGCTGAGGGGCGCGGGAGGCGACCTCATGGGGCTCGCTCACGGCTTGTACAGCGCGTTCGCCTCCGGCGGACATGCAGCGGCGCACAGCCACACGCCGAATGGGATGACCGCCGTCCTCGTCGAGCCACCTGCCTCGTAGACCACATCGAGGGCCGACCCGCCAGCGACGTCGCCGCCGCCTCGGGCGACCTGGACGACCAGCTCGACCGAGTGCGCAGACTCGGCGTCGGTCGGCTTGGTGGGATCTGCCGCGCACACGCCGGCGACGGTCTTGCCGGGGGCGCTCGGGTCGAGGTCGGCGTGGAGGTCGGAGATCGCGCCGCGCGCCGATCCCACGCCTTCAAGGCCCCTGGTGAACGGGTTGGGGCGGACCGCGAACGCCTGGACCTCGATGTCGCCGGTCGGCTGGTGGACCGCGACCGATCGGAGCGTCGCGCTTCCGGCCCGCGAGAGGCACAGCATGATCGAGCCGAAAGAGACGGACTGGCCCGTCGGGACGTCCTGGACGCCCAGGGCGGCTGCAGTGCCCGAGACCCCCTCCAGCCGGAGGTCGGTCGTCTGGCCGCAGCCCGCAAGCGCGAGGGCTGCCGCGAGCACCAGGACGCCGAGTAGCCGACCCGAGGCCGCCGATCCCATGCTCCCCTGCGTCGTGCGACTGCTGCCGACCGGAAGAGTCGTCCTGCGGAGCACGAGCGTCAACGGATTCCCGAGTGGATGAGGGCCGACCGCGCGGTCGCCTACACGCGCTCACTCGCGGTGCCGCGGCCGTCGTCTCGGCGCGGCAGCCGTCGTCCCCCCTGCGCCACCACCTGACGTCCGCCGCGGGGGCTGCCGCTCGACTGTCACTTCGGCCCGCCCATCGTCGCGCGCCCCGAGTCCGTTCGCGGGCTATCGTCGCGGCGTGCGCCGCGATCAGGTCATCGTCCCCGAGGCCGCTGAAGAAGCCGCCGCGCCAAGCGAAACCGTGGGGCCCGGCGCCGCCCGGGTCGCCGCCCCGCAGCCTGCCACGTCCGCGGGACGCGGCCGCCTTCTCGCGGGGCCCGTCGGTCGCGACCGCCTCGAGCGGTGGCTCGCGCTCGCCGGACCGGCCGGCTGGCTCGCTCCGCTCGTGCTGGCCGGCTACGTCCTGAAGGTCACCGAGACGTGGCACGTCCCCGACTGGCGTGGCGTCCCGTTCGCGACCGCCTGGACGGCCCTCACGGTCGCCGGACTCATCGCCACCCAGGCCGTCCGTCTCGTCACGCGGCGCCGGCCCCGCGAGCAAGGCCGAGGCGCCACCGCGAGCGTCTGGCTCGGCCCCGTCGCCGTCACGGCGGTCGTCGCGCTCGCCGCGATGCTCGTCACCGACGTGACGACCCTCCGCAGCCAGGGCCTGCGCGACCTCGGCATCTACCTGCACGCCGGCTCGCACCTGCTCGACGGGAGCCGCGTCTACCTCCACGACCTCGTCGAGCGGGTCCCGCCCGACCGGACCTACTACCCGTTCCTGTACCCGCCGTTCACGCTCCCGTTCTTCGCCGTCCTGACCCTTCTGCCGTACCCCCTCACGGCCGGGCTGTGGCTCGGGGGGACGACCGCCGCGGCCCTCGTCGGGTTGCGCCTGGTCGGCCTGCCGTGGCGCTGGGCCGTCGGCGCGCTGCTCTGGCCGCCCACGTTCACCGGCCTGTACGTCGGCAACGTGTCGGTCCCGGCCTTCCTGCTCTACGCCGTCGGGCCCTGGCTCGGCAGCGCCCTCGTCGTCGGCGCGGCGTTCAAGGTGTACAGCGGCCTGGCCGGGCTGTGGCTCCTCCGGGTCGGCCGATGGCGCGGCATCGTCGTCGGGCTCGTCGCGCTGCTGGCCCTCGTCGTCGTGACGCTCCCGCTCGTCGGGGTCGGCCGCTGGCCCGAATGGCTGGCCGGCCTGCGCTGGTACCAGGAGTCGCAGCCGATCCTGCCGGACTCGCTGTACGGCAACGGCCTGCCGCACTACGTCCCGACGGCGGTGTACCTCGCGGCGGCCGTCCTGGTGACCGGCCTCGCGCTCCTCAGGCGCGGGCGCGAGGGCCTCGCCCGGCTCGGGCTGGCGACGGTCGTGGCCGCGCCCTCCGTCTACAGCCACGGGTTCCTGTTCGCGATCCCCGCCTTCCTGACGCTGCGCGCCGCCTGGCTCTGGCTGGCCCTGGGGGTCACCGCCTGCGCGCCGGGCTTCGGCTGGTGGCTCGCGCCGCTGCTGGCGGCCGCCGGCTGCTTCGTCCCGGCCCTGCGGCACGAGACGGCGGTCGCCGCGGGCGAGGTCGAGCCGCTCCACCCGCTCGGGACGTCGCGGGCACCGTGGCCGGCCGCCCCGATCCCCGACTGAGCGGGCCGGCTCGCCGACGGCCCGGCGGCTCAGGGCACCGTGATCGTGATGACGTCGGTCTGGGCGACGACGGTCGCCGCGCCCGCCGGGTAGTAGACGGCCTGGAGCCGGACCCAGTACGTGCCCGTGGTGACGGTGGTGGCGGCGCTGGTCCACGAGCCGTCCGTCTGGGTCGAGTCGGCCAGCCAGTAGGGGGAGCCGCTCGGGTAGTCGGGAGCGGTCGTGCCGGCAGGCTCGTGGACGAGCTTGTAGTAGCTGAACGTCGACGGGTCGCCGGTGTAGGGCTGCCAGCTGAACGTCCACGTCCCGTCGCCGTTGGCGACCGCTCCGAGGTGGCCGAGGCTCAGCGGACCGGCCGGCATGGGCACCGGCGTCGGGGCGAGCGTCGGCCTGGGAGTCGGCTTCGGTGTCGGGCGCGGCGTCGGCCTGGGGGTCGGCGCGGGCGTCGCGGTCGGGGTCGCCGCGGGCGTCGGGCTCGGGGTGGGCGTGGCGGGCGCCGGGGTGGCGGTCGGGGTCTCGATGGGCGCCGGCGTCGGAGCCATGGCCCGCTCGAGCAGGCCGAGCGGCAGTCCGCTCGCCCGATCGAGGCCGGCGTTCCAGGCGAGCCAGGCGTCGGCGAGGCGGCTGGGCGCGATGGCGCCGATGGTGGACTCGGCGGGGCCGTTGCCGAGGCGGAGCTCGACCGCCTGGCCCTCGGCGAGCGGAGCGGTCAAGCCCGGGCCGGCCAGGGCGACGGCGTGCTGGAGGGCGAGCACGGCCAGGTCGACCGAGCCGCCGGGACCGCTGGAGACAGTGACGTCGAAGGCGGTCCCGTGCGCGGTCAGCGTCTCGCCGGCGACGCGCACGGCGTAGGCGCCGCCGTCGGGCACGATGACGCGGTGGAAGACGCGGCCGGCGAGCTGGTCGAGGCCGAGGTAGGTCGCGGCCAGCCGCTCGATCCGGACGTCGGCGCCGCCGGCGAGGCGGGCCTGGCTCTGGCCGAGCGCGAGGCTCGCGCGACCGTCGGCCGCGACGCGGATCTCGTCGCCGGCCTGGAGGGGCGTGCCCGCGGTGAGCGCCGTCGCCGTCCCGGCGCGCAGCAGGGTCGCTCCGGCGACGTCCCCGGCCGCGGCCGGCGCGGGCGCCGGGAAGAGGCGGCCGCCGCCCCAGGCGAGCGTGGCGATGACGAAGACCGCGGCGAGGCCGACAGCGGCCCAGCGGGGGAGGGCCGGCGCCGTCGGGATCCGCGTCCGGAGGAACGGCCGAAGCCGGACGACGCCGTCTGGCACCGTCGCCGCCGGCTCGGCGGTCGCCCGCTCGGCAGTCGCTCGCTCCGCCTTCGTCCGCTCGGCGGTCGTCTCGCCGGTCCCGATCGGCGCCTCGGCCGGCGTCGCCCACCACGATCGGGCGAACGGCCGGCGCCGCCAGTCCCGCCGCTCCGGTCCCGTCAAGGGCGCGGCCCTTCGCTCGCCCGTCCGTTCGGCGACCCACGGCTCGGCCGCCGTGGTGGCGGCCACCTCGTCGTCCGCCGAGCGCAGCCCGGCCAGCAGCCGCCGACGGAGGGCCACGGCGAACGCCGGATCGGGCCGCTCGCCGTGCCCGTCCTCGCGCGCCCGCGCCCCCGCCTCGGCGAGCTCCGCGGTCAGCGCGTCGAGCGCGCCCGGTTCGTCGCCGTCCCAGCGCGGGTCGCCCGGTCGGTAGCGCAGCTCAGGCCGCATCGCTCGCCTCCTCGGCCATCGCTGCGCGCAGCGCGCAGAGGGCGCGATGCAGCCGGACCGCGAACGTCTGGCGCGAGCAGCCCATCGCCGCCGCGGCCTCGTCGGCATCCAGGTCGTCGAAGAAGCGCAGGACGAGCGCCTGGCGATGGTTCGCCGGCAGTCGCCGGAGCGCTCGCCGGAGGAGGTCGCGGTCGATCGCTGCGGCGAAGGCGTCCACCGCCGCGTCGGCCGACCGCGTCGCGCGCCCGCCCCGGGAGTTGTCGGCACCGCCGGCGTCGGGTGCGTCGTCCGTGGCGAGCGGCACGAGCCGCCGCCCGCGCCGGAGGTGGTCGACCGTGGCGTTGGCGGCCACGCGGTACAGCCAGCCGCCGAACGCGTCGTTCCGGAAGTCGGCCCGCCGGACGGCCGCGAGCGCCCGCTCGAAGGTCGTGGCGGTCAGGTCCTCGGCCACGCTGCGCTCTCCCACTCGACGCTGGACGAAGCCGTAGATGCGGGGCAGGTAGAAGTCGTAGAGCTCGCCGAACGCGGCCGCGTCCGAGCGAGCGCGGGCCACGAGAGCCCGTTCACGCTCGGGCGGCATCCGGCTGCTGGACGGCGGGCGCTCCATCGGGGCTCCGACACTAGGCCGCCGCGTCCGAGCGGGCCATCGGCCAGCGGTACCAGCCGCAGGACCGGCAGGTACGGGGCCGTGCCGCCGCAGCCGCGGCGCGCGAGACGGCAGCGACTGCCGTCGCGCGGGCTCGGAAGGCGGCGCCGGGCCGGCTGTCCGGCCCGGCGCGTCGGATGGAGCGCCATCGTCGTCCGCCCATGGAGGACCGGTGCGCGAGGCAGGCCGCGGGCCGTCAGGGCACCGTCACCTCGATCACGTTGGAGATCCCCAGGACGTTCGTCCCGCCGTCGAAGTTCACCACGAGGACCCGGTAGAACCAGTGGTCGCCGCTGGCCACGTTGGTGTCGACGAACGAGATCTCCGCCGGATCGCTGATCGCCGCGATCAGCGCCGTCCCGTCGTTCTCGGGGTAGAGCGGGTTCGGGTTGGTCGCCGAGCGGACGATCTTGTAGTACTCGAAGCCGGGGCCGGCGAAGGCGTTCCAGGAGAGGTGCATCCCGTCGGCCTGGAAGCTGCCGGCGAGGGACATGGCGACCGGGGCGGGCGGGGCAGTGGGCGTCGGCGCGCTGACCGTCACCCGGATGGTGCTCGTCTGGGCCTCGATCACGACGCTGCCCGGGTTGTAGACGGCCTGGACGCGGACGGCGTAGTCGCCCGGGTCGAGCCGGCCGGTCCACGACGAGAGGCCCTGGTCGCCCGAGGCGAGCCAGTAGGGGTAGGCCGGGTAGCTCGGCTGGCTGCCCCACGGACCGTGGACGAGCTTGTAGTAGCTGAACGGGGAGCCGGTCCACGGCGTCCAGCTGAAGGTATAGGTGCCGTCGGCATTCAACGTGACGTTGAGGCCGCCCATGTCAGCCGGCGCGGCGGGGGTCGGGGCGGGCGTCGGTGCCGGCAGCGCGATCAAGCGGAGCGGGCTCGCAGCCAGATGGCTGTAGTCGGCCGTGACGGCGAAGACCTGGTAGTAGAGCGTCCTGCCCTTCGGCGCGGGGTCGAGGTAGCTGGTGACACCCTGGTCGCTGATCGCGGCGACGAGCGTGTCGCCGCTGCCGAGCGGCCACCAGGCGGCGGCGTCGGTCGAGCGGACGATCTTGTACCAGGCGAAGCCCGAGCCGGCGTAGGCGGTCCAGGTCAGCTTCACCTTGCCGCCGACGTTGGCCAGGCTCAGGCCGAGCGCGGCCGAAGCCGGAGCGGGCGTCGGCTTGGGGGTCGCCTTGGTGGCCGGTGCAGCGGTCGGCTCGACGGCGGGTTCCGTCGGCTCGACGGCGGGGTCGCTGGGCACGACCGACGGGCTGGCCTCGACGACGGGCTCGCTCGGCTCGAGGGTGGGCTCGCTCGCCGTGGCGAAGGGCTCGGTCGGCAGGGCGGTCGAGACCGCAGTCCGCGCCGAGTCGTCGCGGTGGAGCGGGCCGACGAGCCCGGCGCCGAAGGCGACGGTGCTGGCGACGAGGATCGCGCCGAGCGCGAGCGGCGCGGCGAGCGGGATCCGCAGGCCGAAGCCGGTGGCGGCGCGGGTGACCGGTCGGATGTTGTCCTCGGTCAGCATCGCCCGCAGCTCGACGGTCGGATCGTCGGTCGGCTGGTAGGGCCGGGTCCGGTCGTCCACCGGCTCCGGCGACGGATAGCGTTCCATCCCTCTGTACTCCCCGAGACCGAGGCCGCGCGCCGGACCGTCCCTGCCCGGCGGGGCTCGTCGAGGACAGAACGCTGGAGACCGCGCTCGATTACCGACGGTGCGGCGAGCCCCGCACGTGGCGGTGCCGCGGCGCGCCGCCTCCGTCCCGCCGGGCGACACGCCGGGGAGGGCGGCGTACCATCAGCCTCCACGGATCCTCCCCGGCGCCTCGGCGGCCCCGCCGACCGGCGCCGTCGTCCCCACGAGGAGGTCAGGCGCGATGTCGCAGGCTCTTCCCGGCGCCGGCGGACCCGGCGCGCAGCCACCCCGCACGGCCGGCTCGGCGACCGCGCCCCTGCCCGGCGGCGCGTCCGCCATCGGCACCCCCGGCTACGCCCCGCCCGGCGCGCAGCCCGTCTTCGAGCCGCCGGCCCGCTCGAGCGAGGAGGTCGAGCAGTCGGTGGCCGCGGGCGAGCGCATCTCGGGCCCGACCGAGATGAGCGCCGAGTACCTCGACGACCTCGTCCACCTGATGACCATGCAGGCCGACTCGGAGCTCGCGGGCGCCTTCGGCTACGTGCCCTGGATCGCCAGGGCGCCCGGCGTCGAGGAGAAGCTCATCGTCGCCAACATCGTCCGTGACGAGACGCGCCACGCCAAGGCGATCTACGGCCTGCTGCGCGACCTGGGCGTCGACGTCGACAGCCGGGTCCAGCAGCACGACTACGACTACCGGGTCGCCCAGGGCGAGCTGGGCACCGCCCGGGCCGGCGACGACGCCCGGGTGAACATCTTCTACTACCCCATCGAGTCGTGGGCCGACTTCGTGACCTTCAACTTCCTGATGGACCGCGGCGCCGGCCACCAGCTCGAGGATGGGCTGGAGAGCTCGTACGTGCCGTGGGCCAACGAGCTCCACCGCATCTTCAAGGAGGAGCTCACCCACATCCGCCATGGCGACATGTGGGTCGAGCGGCTGGCCAAGGACCCCTCGACGAAGGCCGAGGTCCAGGCGGCCATCGACCGCTGGTTCCCCCGGACCATGAACATCTTCGGGCGCCCCGGCACGAAGCGGAACGAGCGCTACCGGCGGTTCGGCCTCAAGAAGCGGGACAACGACGAGGTCCGGCGGGCCTTCCACGAGGAAGTCAAGGCGAACTGCGACGCCTGGGGCCTGACCCTGCCCGAGTGGACGCCCGACTGGGCGACGATGGACCAGAAGGAGCGCTTCGGGGCCTGAGGCGGCAGGCCGAGCGCTGACGCGAGACGCGGCCGAGATGGCCGGGCCGACGACGGCCGGCGCGCGGGGCGATGCGGGCGCGTCCTTCGCGACGATCGGGGTGGTCGGCGCCGGGACGATGGGCGCGGGCATCGCCCAGCTCGCCCTCGAGCACGGTCACGACGTGCTGCTCCACGACGTCGACGCGGCGGCCGTCGCCCGGGGCCGGGAGCGCATCGCCGACGGGCTCGCGCGGCGGGTCGCGAAGCGCGGCCTGGACGACGAGGCGGCCGCGGAGGCGACGAGCCAGGCGATGGCGCGGCTGCGGGACGCGGCGTCCCTGGAGGACGTGGCCGCGGAGGCCGACCTCGTCGTGGAGGCCGCCCTCGAGCAGCTCGACCTCAAGCGGACGATCTTCGCGGCGCTCGACGCCGGCGGCCCACCGACGACGCTCCTCGCGACGAACACGAGCGCCCTGTCGGTGAGCGCCCTGGCTGCCGCGACGACCCGTCCCGAGCGCGTCCTCGGGCTCCACTTCTTCAACCCCGCGCCGCTCCTGCCGCTCGTCGAGGTCGTCGCCGGCGAGGCATCCGACGGCGCCTGCCTCGATGCCGCGGCGCGGCTCGTCGCGTCGTGGGGCAAGACGCCGGTCCGCGTCCGCGACGTCCCGGGCTTCATCGTCAACCGGGTCAACCGGCCGTTCACCCTCGAGCCGCTCCGACTGCTCACCGCGGGCGAGGCGGGGGTCGCCCGGATCGACGCGGCGCTCGAGGCGGCCGGCTACCCGATGGGCCCGTTCGCCCTGATGGACCTCGTCGGCATCGACGTCAATCTCGCCGTCGCGGTCACCCTCTGGGAGGGCTTCTTCGGCGAGCCGCGGTTCCGCCCCTCGCCGGTCCAGCGCCGCCTCGTGGACGGCGGGCACCTGGGCCGCAAGACGCGCCGCGGCTTCTACCGCTACGACGAGGCGGGCACGCGGCTCGGGACGGCCCCGGAGTTCGAGGCCGCGCCGGACGGAGGCCTGCCCGACGAGGCGATCGTCGAACGGGTCGTCCTGGCCATCGTCAACGAGGCCTTCCACGCCCTCGGAGAAGGTGTCGCGACCCCGGACGACATCGACCTCGCCCTCGAGCTCGGCGCGCGCCATCCCCGCGGCCCGTTCGCTGGCGCCGAGCGGTTGGGCCTGGGGCATGTCGTCCGCCGCCTCGACGAGCTGACCGCCCTCGAGGGGGAGCGCTTCCGGCCCGCCCCGGCGCTCCGGCGGGCGCTCGCTGGAGGGTAGGGCCCGCCGTCAGGGCGCCGCCGACCAGTCCCAGGTCCGCCAGACCGTCGCGCTCCCGTCGGTGTACGGCAGGTTCCACTCCCCGGCCAGCCAGACCGCCCCGCCGGATGCCACCAGCGGGTCCGCGGCGGCGCCAGCGTAATCGCCCCAGCGGCAGACGTTGCCGCTGCCGCCGGTGCAGCTGAAGTCGACGTTCGCCCCAAGCGACTGCTGGACGAGGACGAACCCGGACTGGGCCGCCGAGCCCTTCTTGGAGACCATCTGGAGGGCCGGGTAGGCGGCGTTCGACGAGGTGTCGAAGCCCAGGACCATGTCGCCACCATAGGCGGCCGTGCCCGCTCCGTCGTCCGCCCGGTCGGGCGAGATCGCCCCGTTGAAGACGTACAGCGACGACGAGGTCGCGGCGCCGGCCTGGGCGAGCGTCGGCGTGCCGCCGACGCCGATCTCGTACCAGCGGCTCTCGGCGCCGGCCCCGCCGGCGACCGTGTGGGCGGTCCAGATGGCGGGCCCGTTCAGGTTCGGGTCGAAGGCGGCGACGGCGTGCGTCAGCCGGGTGTCCATCGTGTCGAGGACCTTGGTCGTATTCGGCTGCGGCGCGTTCGCCGGCATCGCGTAGCTGGCGACGGGGACGCTCGTCGGCCCGCTCAGCGCCGCGTTCCCCGAGCTGTCCTTCGTGACGCGGAACACGCTCAGGAACGCGGCCGGTCCGGAGCTCACGTCGGCCGAGCCGACGACCCAGCCCGTGCCGCTCGGATCGGCGTTGACAGCCGGCTCGGGGGTCGAGGTCTGGCTGCCGTCGGCGTTGTGGAGGTTGCCGAAGACGCCGCCGGACCCGAGCGAGCCGGGGCAGGCCGAGGCGCTCGGCTTGACGAACCAATCCACGTCCGAGCCGACGTAGTTGCCGAAGAAGCCGAACACGTTCGTGCCGACGAGGACGAAGTCCTGCGTCACGGCGAGCTTCGGGTAGTCGGTCAGCTCGAGGTAGCTGCCGTAGCCGAAGCCGTTGACGATGTACTTGCAGAAGTCGCCCGCCGAGTGCGGATCGGCGCTCGTGCTGTAGCCGAACGCGTAGGCGTAGCGGCTGAGGTCCAGGACGAGGTAGTAGAAGCGCTGGGCGCTCGGGTCCCAGACGATCTGGGGGTCGCTGAGGCTGTCGGAGCCGAGGCCGGTGAAGGTCCCCAGGTCGCCGTCGCCGATGAGGCTGCCGGTCCGGCCGTAGATGCCGTAGCGCAGGTTGATGAGCTGGAGGTAGCTGTTCGGCCCGATCGCCCCCGTCGGGTCGGGCGGCGCGAGGCCGCCCTGGTACTCGCCCTGCCAGGACGCGCCGAGTGTCGGGCCGCCACCGGGGGCAGGCGTCGGCGTCGGTGTGGGCGTCGGTGTGGGGGTGGGCGTGGCAGTGGGCGTCGGCGTCGGAGTCGGCGCAGGTGTGGGCGTCGGGGTGGGTGTTGCGGTCGGGGTGGGTGTTGCGGTCGGGGTGGGCGCGGGCGTCGGCGTGGCAGTCGGAGTCGGAGTCGGAGTCGGCGTGGGCGTCGGCTTCGGCGTCGGTGTCGGCGTGGGCGTCGGCTTCGGTCGGGGCTTGGCCGGCGAGGCGGGTCGGGCGGCAGCGTCCGCGCTCGCCTTCGCCGTGTCGTAGGCAGTCGTGTCGAGCGGTCGCCAGCCCCGCTCGAGGAGCCGTCCGGCCTGGGCGGCGAGATCCGCGCGGGCCGGCGGCAGCGGTCGGTCGATGCGCTGCCCGACGCTGGCGACCAGCGAGGAACGGAGGCTCGCGGTCGCGCCATCGCTCCGCGCAGCTGTCGGAAGGAGGACCCCGAGCACGGCCAGGCAGCCGACGACACCGGCCACCGCGACGGTTCGCCTGGGACGCATCGCCACACCCCCTGCTGAGATGGACTGAGTATCCGCAACGCGTCAAGGAACGCCCGCCGCCACTCCCGCGGTGCAGCCCCGCGGCCTGCAAGCGGCCTGCAAGCCGGCCTGCCCGCGCGCCGTCGCCGCGGCCCGCCCGCACGGGTGATGCTGGCCGGGCGCGTCCGACGCTGGCGCGTTCCCGTGCAGTGAAAGGGGAAAGCCCATGTCCCCCGGTCCCTCGTCCGCTCCTCGGCAGCCCGGCCGACGGTCGATCCCTGGCGGCTTGCTGGCGGTCGGCGCGCTGGGCCTCGGCCTCGTCCTCGCGGCGTGCTCCGGCTCCACGACGTCCTCGACGAGCGCCCCGCAGAGCCAGGCGACGCCGTCGGCTGCGGCGCCTTCGGCAACCCCCGCGGCCTCGTCGAGCCCCGGCCTGATCGGCTCGTTCGCCCTGCCCTCGTTCACCGGCGACAAGGCGCTCGAGGCCCGGCTGCCCCACCAGATCGGCGGCACGACCCTCCAGGTCGTCTCGTTCAGCGGCCAGGAGATGCTGGCCAGCGGCGACCAGACGACCAAGCCCTTCACCGACCTGCTGCAGCAGCTCGGCAAGAGCCCGAGCGACGTGAGCTTCGCGCTCGCAGCGGACCCGAGCGGCAAGGTCCAGGTCGTCATCGCAGCGCTGAAGGTCGCCGGGGCGGATTCGAACCAGGTCGCCCAGCGGTTCGTGAGCGAGTCGCAGGCGCAGGCGTCGGGGGCGACGGTGACCCAGGCGACGGTCGGCGGCAAGGCGGTCACGAAGGTGGTGGAGGGCGGCAGCCCGAACGCGACGTACGTCTACCCGAGTGGCGACGTGATGTTCATGGTCCAGGCGCCCAGCGACGACGTGGCGGGCCAGGCGCTCTCGGCGATCTCCTGAGCGTCGCCGCGGCGACGCTCGCCGTGACGCTGCGCCTTCGGCGGCCGGCCTCGCCGGTCCGTGGCGGCGGTAGGATGGCCTGACAGCCCCAGCCGCCGCCACGAGGTCCGCCCGTCATGCCCCGCCAGCTCGACCGCCCGCTCCGCGATCCCTGGATCGTCGCCGCCGTCCGCACGCCCATCGGCCGCTACGCCGGCGCCCTCTCGGCGGTCCGCCCGGACGACCTGGCCGCGGCGGTCATCAAGGCGGTGGTCGAGCGCGCGGGGATCGATGCCGCTCTCGTCGAGGACGTGATCCTCGGCTGCGCCAACCAGGCCGGCGAGGACAACCGGAACGTGGCTCGCATGGCGCTGCTGCTGGCCGGGCTCCCCGTCGAGGTCGGCGGGCTGACGGTGAACCGACTCTGCGGCAGTGGCCTGCAGGCCATCAACTCGGCCGCGCACGCGATCCAGGTCGGCGACGGCGACGTCTTCGTGGCCGGCGGTGTCGAGTCGATGAGCCGCGCTCCCTGGGTGATGGGCAAGCCCGAGGCCGGCTTCGAGCGTGGCACGCACGAGCTGCAGGACACGACGCTCGGCTGGCGCTTCGTGAACCCCAGGCTCGCGGCGATGCACCAGCCCTACTCGATGGGCGAGACCGGCGAGAACGTGGCCGAGCGATGGGAGGTCGGTCGCGATCTCCAGGACGAGTTCGCCCTGCGGAGCCATCGGAACGCGGTCGCGGCGATCGAGAGCGGCCGCTTCGAGGACCAGCTCGTGCCGATCGCGATCCCCCAGAAGAAGGGCGAGCCCGTCGTCGTCGACCGCGACGAGCACCCGCGGCCCGACACTTCGCTCGAGGCGCTGGGCAGGCTCCGCCCCGCGTTCCGGGACGGCGGCACCGTCACCGCGGGGAACTCGTCGGGGATCAACGACGGGGCCGCGGCGACGCTCCTCGTCGAAGCCGACCGGGCGCGCGAGCTCGGCCTCCGGCCGCTGGCCCGGATCGTCTCGACCGCGGTCGCTGGCGTGGACCCGGCGGTCATGGGGATCGGCCCCGTCCCGGCGACCCGAAAGGCCCTCGCCCGCGCCGGCCTGACGGTCGACGACCTCGACCTCGTCGAGCTCAACGAGGCGTTCGCCAGCCAGTCGGTCGCCTGCGTCCGCGAGCTCGGCCTCGACGAGGCGAAGGTGAACGTGAACGGCGGCGCGATCGCCCTCGGCCACCCGCTCGGGATGAGCGGCGCGCGGCTGGTGACGATGCTCGTCCACGAGCTCGCTCGTCGAGGTGGCCGCTACGGCCTGGCCTCGATGTGCATCGGCGTTGGCCAGGGCATCGCCACCGTCGTCGAGCGGATCGAGGCGTAGGCGGGCGGAACGCCCGAGCGTCCGGCGAGCGAGTCGACGAGCGGCGGGGAGGGGTGGCGATGGCCAGCTTCGATCGGTGGTGCCGCTGGCTCGCCGTCGTCGCGGCCGGCCTGACAGCATTCGGGCTGTTCATGGCGGTCGCGTCCGGGACAGGCCTCTTCGAGCCGCTCCACCGGCTGATCGATCCCGCGTTCTGGCAGTCACCGCCCGACGCAGCGGCGGTCGCCTTCCGTGCATGGGCCTATGGGGTCTGGGGCGCGACGCTGGCGGGCTGGGGGATCACGATCGGCCTCCTCGTGCACGATGCGTTCGCGCGCCGGGAGCGCTGGTCGCGGCAGGCGCTGGCCGTAGCGACGGGCGCCTGGTTCGTCCTGGACACCGGGGTCTCGGTCGGTCACGGCGTGACCGCCAACGTCGTCATCAACGTCGTGATCCTCGCCGCCGTCG
>DASVYJ010000146.1:0-3251 GCA_036392215.1 Candidatus Limnocylindrales bacterium
GGCGAGCACGGCCACGGCGGCGCTGCCCGCGAGCAGCACGGCCGCCGATCCGGCCCGCACGGCCCGGCGCCGCTGCGCCCGCCAGCCGGTCCAGGCCCGGCCGAGCGCGCCGCCGCGGATCGGCCGCTCCACGAGGCGGTACGAGACATCGGCCAGGACGAGCGTCAGCGCCAGGCGCGGGACGAGGTCGGCCAGCGGATCGAGCGGCACGTCCAACCCGGGGCGGGTCAGGACGAAGACGGGCCAGTGCCAGAGGTAGATCGCGTACGAGCGTTCGCCGAGCCAGCGGAGCGGCCGAACGCCGAGTAGCCGGCCGAGCCGGCTCGCGGGCCTGGTCACCGTGGCGATGAGCACCGCACCCGCGACCGCGAACGCGCTGAAGCCGCCCCGATAGAGCAGGGGGGCGGCGTCGTCGGCCAGGGCGAACGCGGCGACGACGACCGCCAGCGCGACGAGGCCGAGGCCGTCGAGCGCGGCGGACCGCCGGTCCCACGGCGGGCGACCGTCGCCCTCCTGCCCGCCGTCCTCGCGTCGGCAGGACCACAGGAAGGCCAGGGCGGCGCCGATGAGCAGCCCGGCCAGGCGCGTGTCGGTCCCGTAGTAGGCGCGCGAGGGATCGGCGTCGGGCACGAAGAGAACCGCCATCCAGGCGCCCGAGAGGGCAGCCAGGCCGACCGTCGCGGCGAAGGCCAGCCGCGGTCGGCGGAGGGCGAGCAGGCCCGCGAGCAGGATCGGCCAGCCGACGTAGAACTGCTCCTCGACGGCGAGCGACCAGAGGTGCCGCAGCGGGGAGGGTCGGCCGATCGCGTCGAAGTACGACTGCTGCCCGACGACGAGGTACCAGTTCGTGATATAGCCGAGGGCGGCGGCGGCATCCCCGCGCAGGCGCGCCACCTCGCCCGGCAGGACGAGCACGGCGAAGGCCAGCACGCCGAGCAGCAGCGCGTAGAGGGCGGGCAGCAGCCGGCGCGCCCGGCGGAGCCAGAAGGCGGGCAGGTCGAGGCGACCGGTCGCCTGCCACTCGACGAGCAGGAGCACCGTGATGAGGAAGCCGCTGATGACGAAGAACAGGTCCACGCCGAGGAATCCGCCGGGCAGCAGGCCGACATCAGCGTGGTAGAGGAGGACCGCGGCGACCGCGACCGCCCGCAGGCCGTCGAGACCCGACAGCCGACCGAGCCGGGCGCGACCGGAGGTCGGCGGCGTCCCCGCAGCGGGCAGGCCGGGATCCGGTCGAGCGCTCGTCCCGGGGATGGCGGTGCTGCTCGAAGCGTCCATGGGCGGCCCGAAAGGAGGCAGGGTCTGAGCGACACGGGACGCCCGCCGTCCGCGTTCCGCGGCCGCGCCGGCCGAGCGGTCCCGTCCCCGCGAAGTATCGCAGGTCCGGGCCGTCGCGCCGCCCCGACCTTCGGGTCAGGACCCCCTCAGACGGCCCGCAGCTCGCGCGGCGGCCAGGTCCAGTCGACGGGCACGCCAGCCCCGTTCAGCGCGCGCCGCCGCCCGAGCTCCGACGGCGCGACGACCAGGATCCGGTCGCGCTTGGTGGCCTGGCCCGCCTCGTCGCCCCAGAGCTTCGTCATCTTGCGGACCGGCGCGACATCGTCCACCGCGATCCCCGCCAGGCGGTAGCCCTCGGGTGCCGCGGCCGCCTCCCAGGCCGCCTCGGCCAGGCCCACCCCGCCCTCGATCCGCCGGCCCCGGTCGTACTCCACGTCGCCGATCACGAGGACCACGACCGCGTCGTCGGCCAGCGCCGGGCGGAGCCCGCGCAGGACGTCCCGCAGGAAGACGAGGTACGCGTCGCGATGGTGGGCGTCGTCCAGCAGCGAGTCGACGGCCGCCGCGTCGTAGCCCAGGAACCACAGCCGCAGCCAGTTGTAGTAGCCGTACTTCACGACCCGCAGGTAGGGCGGCGAGGTGACGACGAGCCGGGCCCGCTCGGGGAGCGCCCGCGCCCGGAGGGCCGCCTGGACCCGCAGACCGGCGTCGCGGGCGTCGCCGAGGAGGGCGAGGCCGCGGACGTGCGGCGGAGCCTGGCGGAACAGCCGGCGGAGCTTGAGGTCGAGCGACTCGAAGACGTCCCGCTCCGGGGAGTGGAAGGCCGTCCGTTCCGTGTAGTCGCGGACGTAGCGGGGGGCCATGCTGAACGTGTTCGGCATCACCTCGGAGAGGTAGCTCGCGCTCTTGCCGTGGAGGATGCCCGTCAGCGCGCCCGCCAGGAAGCGGTCCGTCGGCTCGTCCTCCCGGAGCGCCGCGCGCAGGTAGAGCAGCTGGCCGAGCGTCGCCGGGTGGAACGAGACCGCGACCTCGGCGGGCACCGGGGCAGCGTCGCGGGCGCCGGGCGCCGGGCGCTCGGCGGGGCCGCTGCCGGCGGCCGGGACCAGGATCGAAGGATCGCCCGGAGCGGCGACCACGGCGTCGGCCAACGCCCGCCAGCGCGTCGCAGTGGAGAGCCAGCCGAGCCGGAGCGTCGTGAGTCGCGTCCTGGCCTCGGCCCGCGTCGGCGGCTCGACCTTCGCCGCGGTCAGGAGGTGGGCGAACGGGTTGAGGTCGTTGCCGACGCCGACCCGTCCCTCGGCGCAGGCCTGCAGGGGCACCGTGCCGCGGCCGGAGAACGGGTCCAGGACCACGTCGCCGGGACGGCTGTAGCGGGCGATGAAGGCGTGGGCGAGGGAGGCGGGGAAGCTCGCCAGGTAGGAGCACATCGGATGGAAGGAGTGGCCCCACAGGCGCTGCTGGGCCTTCCACTCTCGGTCGAGGCCGAGGGTCGGCAGGCCGCTCGGCAGGCCCGGCAGCTCGAGGGCGAGCTGACCGCGGGCGACGGCCGTCGGGCGGGCGGCCCGTCGAGCCACGAGCGACGAGGTCGAGCGCTCGATCCCCTCGGGCAGGGCGAGGCCGTCCGAGGGCTCGGGCAGGGCGGCGCACACGACGGACGGCACCTCGCGGAACGGGACCGGCGCTCAGGGCGGGGGCGGGAGCATAGCATCGGGGCGACGGCCCGTTCTCGGCTGCCGCGCGATGGACGAGCGTGCCGCGGCGGCCACGGGGACGCAAGGGCCGCATGGTACTGGCCGGTCCGCGGCCGGCGGCGTAGGCTACGGCCGAGTCCTGGGCAGTGAACGGCTCCCGGTCGAGCGATCGACCAGCCCCGTCCCCGCCGTCCGGATCACGTTCCGGCGATGAGGCTCCCCCGGACCCGCGCGAGACCCGCCGCGCTGTGTGATCCGTGATCGACCGCGGCGGGTCGCGTT
>DASVYJ010000147.1:0-31727 GCA_036392215.1 Candidatus Limnocylindrales bacterium
GACGCCGGCCCGCCGGACGACGCGCTCCCGCCGGACAGCGGCCGCGGCCCCGAGCGAGGCGCCGTCCGACTCGGCTGCGCCGGGCGAGGCGGCCGACGGCGGCGAGGCCACCACCCCGCGCCGCCGGTCGACCCGTCGCAAGGCAGCCGGCGAGGAGAGCGCCGGCTGACCGATGGAGGGTGCCGCGACACGCGGCCAGCCCGCCGCGCTCGCCGCCGTCGGCCGGATGGTGGCGGGCGCTGCGCCGCACGCGCTGCTGCTCGTCGGCCCCGCCGGCGTCGGCAAGACGACCCTGGCCCTCGACCTCGCCGCGGGCCTCCTCTGCGATGCTCCAGATGCAGCCGCGCACCCCTGCCGTCGGTGCCGTGGCTGCCGCATGGTCCAGTCCGGCAACCACCCCGACCTCCATCGACTCGCTCCTGAAGGGCCGGGCGGCCAGGTCCGCCTCGGCGACCCGCACCATCCCGAGCCGGGCACCGTCCGGCATCTCGTCGGCGAGCTCGCCCTGCTGCCGGTGGAGGGCGGTGCCCGCGTCGCCATCGTGGAGGCCGCGCACCGGCTGAACGAGGACGGTCAGCACGCCCTCCTCAAGACCCTCGAGGAGCCGCCGCCGGGCGTCACGATCGTCCTCTGCGCTGACGACGAGGAGGCGCTCCTGCCGACGATCCGGTCGCGCTGCGTCCGGCTCCGGCTCGGCCCGGTCGCCGCCCGGGCGATCGAGGGCCTGCTCGCCGAGCGCGGCGTCGCCGATGCGCCGACCGCCGCCCGCCTCGCCCGGCTGGTGGGCGGTCGGCCCGGCCTCGCCCTCGCCTATGCGGCGGCGCCCGAGAGCGTGCGGCGCCGCGAGGCGCTCGCCCGGCAGCTGCTCGACCTCCTCGCCACCGGCCGACGCGGACGCCTCGTCACCGGCCGAGCCCTGCTGGCCGAGGCCGCCGCGCTCGCCGAGGAGCTCGCTGCCGCCCGCGAGCGGCTCGCCGCCCCGGCTGGAGGGGCGAGCGTGGGGATCGATGCCACGCCGATGGACGTGGCGGCGGGACGGATGGCGGGCCCGCGCTCGCGGGGCGGCCGACCGGCGCGCTCCGCCGCAACCGCTGCCTCGGACACCCCGGCCGCGGACTCCGGCGCCGCGCCCGACGGCAGCGGCGAGGCCGGCCAGGAGGCGGGGGCCCGACTCGCTCCCGCCGACCGCCGACGCGCCGCGGCGACCCTCCTCGATGTCTGGTCGGCTCTCGCCCGCGACCTTGCCGTGGCCGCCGCGGGCGGGCGCCGGGCGCTTCGCGACCCCGCCCTCCTCGAGGAACTGGAGGCCGCGGCCGCGTCGATCCCGTCGGGCGCCGCGTCGGCCTTCCTCGCCCGCCTGGGCCGGGCGGCCGAGCTGCTCGACCAGAACGCCAATCCCGAGCTGCTCGTCGACGTCCTCGCCCTGCGCTGGCCGCGGGCATCGGCCGCCTGATGGCCCAGTCCGACCTGGCCCGGCTCGACGCGATGGTCCGAGGCTCCGTCCAGGGTGTCGGGTTCCGCTTCTTCGTCGTCAACCGCGCCTCCGCCCTCGGCCTCGTCGGCTGGGTCGCCAACGAGGCCGACGGCTCGGTCCGCTGCGTGGCCGAGGGGCCGCGGCCAGACCTCGAGCGCCTCCTGGACGAGCTGCGAGACGGGCCCCCGGCGGCGGCCGTGGAGCGGGTCGAGACGAGCTGGCAACAGGCCACGGGGGCCTTCGACCGATTCTCCGTGCGCAGCGGCGCGCACCGCGGCGATTGAGAACCTGTGGATGAACTGCGACCCGGCCTCCGGGCGCCGCGGAGGCAGCGAGTGGGCGACCATGGATGCCAGAGGGCACCCTCCTCCCTTTCCTCACGCCGCCTGCCGCTCGTCGCTCCCGCACTGCTGTCGGGTCGTCTTGTCCTTCGCCCGCTCCGGCCAGCCGACCGCGATGACCTGTTCGCCATCCTGTCCGACCCCCGCGTGGCTGGCCGCACGGACATCGAGCCGCTGGCATCGCCCCACGAGGCCGCCGAACTCCTTTCGTTCCTGGCCCAGCGGCTTGAGCAGGACCAGGGGATCCGATGGGCCATCAGCCTGGCCGGCGGCGACCGGCTCATCGGGACCGCCGGGTTCCCGGGCGGCGACTGGTCCGCCGGGTGTGCCGAGATCGGCTTCGAGGTGTCGCCCGAGCAGTGGGGAAGGGGCATCGCAACCGAGGCTGTTCGCCGCCTCGTCACATGGGCGGTGCGCGAGCAAGGGCTCCGCCGGATCGAGGCCAACACCAACCCGACCAACGAGGCGTCCATGGCCGTGCTCCGCAAGTCGGGCTTCGTCGAGGTCGACGCCCAGGAGTGCGGCCAGCCCGGACACTGGTCGCGGCTGCGGTTCTTCGCCTGGGCCGTCTCCCCGACGTCCTGAAGGCGCTCGTCATGGACCTGTTCGGACGCCACGAACCTGACACCGCCGCGCCCCGCCGACAGGTTCGATGGCGCTGATTCTCCTCCGCCGAGCTCCGAAGTCCGTCCGCAGGCTCTGAGCCGCTGGCGCAGGGCGGCCGCGCGCTCGCCGCGCCAGCCGGCCGTTGTCCCTCGGACCCGGGACGTGGCGCGTCTCGACCATGGGACCTCCGGGTCATGGCGCCGCGCCACTCGGCGCGGCAGTGTGGCCTCGTGGACCCCGTGCCCTCCGTCGCCGAGGCGCTGCCGGCCCTCTATCGGGCCGTCCTCGACGCGCTCGCCGACCTCGAGCGACGCGGCGACCGCAGCGTCGCGGTGCGGCTGCGCGTGCAGGCGGTGACCACGTACGCTCGTCCCTGGGACCTCGACACGTTCCACCGTCTGGAGCAGGTGCTCGAGCGCGTCCGCCAGGCGGACCCCGGCATCCCACGGGAGCTCGTCGCGTCGTCCCAGCGCGGCCTCCGGCCGTGGCGCCGGCGACCGGAGGAAGTCGCGGCTCGCTGACCGCTCGGCCAGCCGCGCTCCCGGGGGCTACCCTTGGCCCGATGGAGCCGTCTCCCGCGAGCGCTGCAGATCCTCGTCCCGCAGCCGTCGTCGGTCGGGCCCTCGTCGCCTACGAGGCGCTGCGCGGCGTCGGCGAGGCCGTCGAGGACGAGTGGCTGTACGTGACGGAGCTCGAGCGGACCTGGCGCGAGCGGCTGACGGAGCTCGGCGGGGCGCTCGGCGAGGTGCCGCTCCCCGACGAGGCGGTCGCGGCCGTCGACGAGGCGATCGCCGAGGTCGACCTCATCTCCGACCCGCACCGCGCGATCGACTGGCTGTCGACGTTCCCCCAGGTCGTGGCCGTCGCCCTCGGCCCCCACATCCCGCGCGACTGAGGCGGCCCGATGCGCTTCCAGGACGCCGCGCCGGATGCCCGGGCCGTCGTCTACCGCGGCATCCAGGCGGACCCGCTCGTGGCCCGGGTGGCGGCGCTGCTCGAGGCGGCCCCGCTCGCCCAGCGGGTCATGGCCCGGGCGGTGCTGAACGGCGAGCGGACCGAGCCCGGGACGTGGCGGACGATGTTCCCGTCGCTCTTCGGGACGGGCGCGGACCCGACCGTCCGCGAGGCGGCGGAGGCGCTCCTCGGGGCCTGCCTCGAGGTCGCCGGCCGAGGCGAGCAGGCGCGCAGCCAGTACCGGGGCGCGATCGTCGAGGAACTGACCACGCGGCTGCTGGGCCGCCGTGGCGGGCGCGTCCGGCGAGAGCGACGGGTCCTGTTCGACGGCGTCCCGACCGACATCCATCCCTACGACGTGACCCTGGAATCGCCCGACGCGCCGGAGGTCTACGACTGCAAGTGGGGCGCTCGCGGCATCAACGCCGACGTCCTGCACCAGCTCGACGACGCGCGCCGCCATGCCGCCGCCGAGGAGGTCGAGCTGCGGCCGGCCATCGTCGTCTTCGACGCCCGGCTCTCCTGCGAGGTCCGCCTGGCCGGCCTGACGGCGCCCCACGAGGGGACCGCCCTCGTGCCGCTGGAAGGGTTCGGCCGGCTGGCCCGGCGCCGTCCATGAGCGACCGACCCGACGACCGACCCCGTTCCGCGGAGGCTGTCGCAGTGCCGGGCGAGGCCGCCCCGCCACCGGCCGGGGCCGGCAGCGGGGCCGAGCCCGTTCGCCGCCTCGTCGCCGAGTACCGCATCCGCTTCGACGAGGCGAACCCGCGGAACGTGCTTCGGACGTCCGCCTACCTCGCCTTCGTCCAGGATTGCGCCTGGCGCCATTCGACCGTGCTCGGCCTGGACCGCGCCTGGTACGCGGCGCGGGAGCTGTTCTGGCTCGTCCGCGCCGTCGACCTGCACATCGTCCGCGAGGCGGCGACTTACGAGCCGCTCGCGGTCAGCACCGAGGTCATCGCGATGCGCCGTGTCTGGGCGCTCCGGCACAGCGAGATCCGTGACGCGGCCGGCGAGCTGCTGGCCACCGCCGACATCGACTGGGTCATGACGAACCTGCGCGGCGTTCCGGCGCGAATCCCGGTCGAGATCCTGGGCCTCTTCCCGGTTCCCGACCGCTTCGAGCCCAACCGGGTCGAGCTGCCGCCGTCACCGGTCGACGCAGCGCAGCTCGAACTCGAGGTCCGCCGCCTGGACCTCGACCCGATGGCCCACGTGAACAACACCCGCTACCTCGACTACCTGGAGGAGGCGGTCGCCGCGGCCGGCGACGACGCGGCGTTGACGGCGGTGCCGCGCCGCTACCGCCTCGAGTACCTCGCCTCGGCCGCGCCCGGCGCGCGCCTGCGCGGCGTGACGTGGCCCGCGGCGGACGGTCGCGCGTTCCGGCTGCTCGGCGCGGACGGCAGCGAACTGCTGCGGGCGTGGTTGACGCGCTGAATCGCGACGCGCTGATCCCCGACTGATCCCGGTGCCGGCGCCCGGCTGGGCCGCCGGCCGTCAGGCAAGGCTACTCCCCGAGCGCCTCGCCGCGGTGCTCGACGCTCGACTCGGCGAGCGGCTCGGTCGGAGCGTCGCCGCCCTCCGCCGACCCCGGATGCTGGCCGTTGCCCTCGCGCCGCAGCTCCGCGGCGAGCTCCTTGCCGCGCGCCGCGACCTTCCCGCCGACCTCCTCGGTCACCTCGGCCGCCTTGTGGGCGATCGGGCCAGCCTTCTCGCCGGCGATGGCGGCGAGCTCAGCGGCCTTGGCGGCGACCTCGCGGAGCACCGGTCGAGCCTGGTGCGTGATGTCGTCGATCATCGACTGGAGCTGGGCGAGCATCTGGCTGCCCCGGCCGCCGCCCTGCTCCTCGGCCAGGTCCGGGAACGTGCCGGTCTCTCCGAGCGACTCGGCGACGGGCTCGGGGGCCGGGATGGGCTCGGTCTCGCCGGTCGCGGGGGACTGGGTGGGCTCGTAGGGCTGGTCCATGGCGTCACCTCGCTGCCCCGGCACGCGGCCAGGGGATCCTCCGGGAGGGCTTCTGCAGACCGACGCATCGTACCGCCGATGCCCGCGCGGCCGGTAGAGGCGAACGTCCTCGGCTCAGGCCGCACCGAGTCCGGGGCCGCGCAGCTCGAACCGCTCGAGCGCCGTCTCGGCCAGGACGCGGCCGATCGCCAGGCAGGCCGTCGCGGCCGGCGACGGCGCGTTGAGGACGTGCAGGACATGGCCGCTCCCGCCCAGGACGAAGTCGTCCACGAGCTCGCCCGACGGCCGGAGGGCCTGGGCCCGGACACCGGACGGCCCCGGCTCAAGATCGGCGTCCCGCAGCTCCGGGACGTAGCGCCGGAGCGCCGCGGCGAAGGCCGAGCGGGAGAGATCTCGCCACTGCTCGGCGAGACCGGTCCGGAGATAGGGCCGGGCCAGCCGCCAGAAGCCCGCGTACGTCACCGTCTCGGCCAGGTCCCGCAGCCGGACGTCGCGCCGACGGTAGCCGTCGCGGGCGAAGGCGAGGACGGCATTCGGGCCTGCCCATACCTCGCCGTCGACGCGGCGGGTGAAGTGGACGCCGAGGAACGGAAAGCGCGGGTCCGGGACTGGGTAGAGGAGGCCGCGGACGAGGTCGCGGGCCGCCGGCCGGAGGACGTGGTAGTCGCCCCGGAAGGGGACGATGCGCGGCACGTCGTGCTCGCCGCTCCGGCGCGCCAGGCGGTCCGCCTGCAGCCCCGCGCAGACGACGACGTCGCGCGCGACCACGTCGCCGGCGGACGTCCGGACGAGGCGCTCGGCACCCCGGTCCCGGATGGCGAGGACGCGCCGGCCGAGGACGATCGTCGCGCCCTGCTGGCGCACCGCCGCGCCGAGCGCCGCCGCCACCTGCCCGAAGTCGATGACCGCCGTCGTCGGCGACCACAGCCCGGCGAGCCCCGCCGCGTGCGGCTCGAGCTCCCGGACCCGCTCGGGGCCGACCCGCTCGAGGCCCGGCACCTCGTTGGCTCGCGCCCGCCGCTCCAGCTCGTCGAGCCTGGCCAGCTCGCCGGGCTCGACCGCGACGACGAGCTTCCCGGGCCGCCCGACGGGGATCCCCTGCGCCTGGGCGAAGCGCTCCAGCTCGGCCTTGCCCTCGCGGCAGAGGCGCGCCTTGAGCGAGCCCGGAGCGTAGTAGAGGCCGGCGTGCAGCACGCCCGAGTTGTGGCCGCTCTGGTGGGCGGCGAGGACGGGCGCCTGCTCGATGAGGGTCAGGCGAAGGTCGGGCCGGAGGCCGAGCAGGCGATGAGCCGTCGCCAAGCCGACGAGGCCGCCGCCCACCACGACGACATCGGCGCGTTCGAGACGGTCCATCGCAGCCGAGCATACCCCTGAGAGGCGCGTGCAAGCGGCCCTCCGCGGAAGGGCTCCCCGGGCGCAATGGAGCGCGACCGACAGTGGCGTGACGTCGGCCCGAGGATCGGGCCGACAGACAGCGCGACGATCACCGGGAGGTAGCAGATGGACCAGGGCAGCATGACGAACCGGATGAACGCGGCCTCGGGCAGCGGCAGCAGCGGGATGAGCGCGGGGACCGGCACGAGCGTCCAGTTCCCCGTCGATGACGCCACGTACGACCTGCTCCAGGCGCTGACCTCCAAGCTCGAGGCCATCGACGCCTACCGGACCTACATGCAGGACGGCAGCGACTCGAGCGGGATGTTCCAGCAGCTGGCCCAGGAGGACGCCCAGCACGCCCAGCAGCTGCTCGACGCGCTGAAGCAGCGACTCGGCGGCCGCTGAGGCCGACGGAAGGTCGACCGGACCGCCGCGCCGCACTGTCGGCCGGCGGTCCTTCGCTGTCAGGGCGGGACACAGCCGATGGACGAGCGAACGAACGACGCGGCGCGAGGCGCCGTGCCGCATCGCGACGAGGAGTCGGGCCCCGACCCGCCGACGATCGGGATCGCGAAGGTTGCAGGCGGGTGCCCGACACCTGTCGGGCACCGCGACCGCAACTCGGCCGGCGATCAGCCCGCGCGATCGCGACGCCCGTCGGATTGTGCTGCCTGATGGGATGCGCGACACTCTGCGCCCGGCCGGACGACGTCACGGCGGCGGATCTCGCGAGCTCCTGGGACTCACCCGCCGCGGTGCCAGGCCTCGAGCTCCCCGGCGCGAAAGACCTACCCCGGTCGACGCACTTGTGGTCAACACGATCCTGGCGGGAGGGCGGTAGATGGACGTCGTGGCAGACGATCTGCGGAGCCGGACGCGCGGCGAGGTGCTGGGGCCGCGCGACGACGGCTACGAGCCGGCTCGAGCGGCCTACAACGCCCTTTCCACGGGCCGCCCCGCCTTCATCTTCCGCCCCGCCGACACGTCCGACATCGTTGCGGCCGTGCGGTGGGCCGGCGAGGCGGACGTGCCGATCGGCGTCCGGGGAGGCGGTCATAGCGTGGCGGGCCACTCGTCACCGAACGGTGCGCTGCTCATCGATCTGTCGCGCTGGCGCGGGGTCGACGTGGACCCGGTCGCTCGCACCGCCGACGCGCTCGCCGGCTCCCGGCTGATGGATCTGGACGCCGCGACCGCCGCCTATGGTCTCGCCGCTCCATCCGGAACCTTCATCGATACCGGCATCGGCGGCCTGACCCTGACCGGCGGCATCAGCTGGCTCCTCGGCACGGAAGGGTTCGCCTGCGACGCACTGATCGGGGCCCGCCTCGTGACGGCCGATGGGGAGTCCATCGAGGTCGACGAGCGGAGAGAGCCGGAACTGCTCTGGGGACTTCGTGGAGGCGGCGGCAACTTCGGGATCGTCACCCACCTCCGCTACGCGCTCACGCCGGTCGACCGGATGTACGGCGGCGCGCTGCGGTTCCAGGGTGACGGGATCCGCGACGTCATCCTGCGCGCGCTCGAGATCGAGGCCGCTGCGCCGGACGAACTTGTGCTCGCGATCGTCGCGTGGCGCGGAGAGGACGGCTCGCCCGGGGTCTCAGTCAACATGGCCTACCGCGGAGCCCCGGAGACAGGAGCGGCCCTCGTCCGCCCCCTGACCGAGCACCCGGCGCTCTTCCAGTTCGACCTCAAGGCCATGAACTGGCTCCAGCAGCAGGGACAATACGAGCCGTTTCCGTTCGGGCTGCGTCAGTACTGGAAGGGCCACCTCGTCGCCCGCACCGACGAGACGCTCGCCGACGCCCTTGTCGCGGCAGCGTCGAACGCGATCGGCTCTTCCTTTTGCCTCGTCGAGCTCATCCACGGCAAGGCGCGCAGGATCCCGGAGGCGACCGCCGCATTCGGCGGCCGCGCCGCGGCGGCGAACGTCACGGCGCTCGCCCTGTGGACCGACGCCGCCGAGGACGAGCCGCAGATCGCCTGGGCACGCGGGTTCGCGGACAGCGTCGCGCATCTGTCGCTGCGCGGCGGGGGATACCTCAACTACCCCGAGCTCGACCAGACGGCAGCGCGGGTCGCCGCCGCATTCCCGCCCGAGTCCTGGCGCCGACTGCGCGAACTGAAGCGGCGGCTGGATCCTGCGAACCGCCTCCGCTTCAACGCCAACATCCCGCCTGCCGACGGGTGAGGCCCCGTGTGTACGCCGAGGCTGACGTCCCCGGCGGATCACGGTCACAGGGAGGGCGATCGTCGTCGGCGGGGGGCAGCGATCCTCACCAGCGGCGAGCCAACTCGCACGGCCCAGAGCTTGGCCACCGCGCTCGCACAGCTTCGCTTCGACGGGATGACGTCGACCGCCGTCACCCGGCGGGCGGACGCCGAGGTTCCTCCGGCTCTGGCGGAGAAACACGACGCTCATCCGGCGGCCTGAACGCGGATCCCCGCCGCGCCCGGGCGCTCACTGCTGCGACGTCAGCAACAGAGACGCACATCTCGCCCGCGACGAGGTGGCTGCCTGCAACTGAGGAGCAACTGATGGTTCGGCTCCAGGACCTGGACGCCGCGATCGAGGCATATCACGAGGCCGACGCGCAGATCATCCGCGGCAACACGCAGCCGTATAGGCAGGTGTACTCCCACCGGGACGACGCGACCCTGGCCAATCCCTTCGGCGGTATCTGGCGCGGTTGGGCGCAGATCCGGGAAGGGCTCGACCGCGCCGCGTCGCTCTACCGGGACGGCGAATTCATTGCGAACGACACGATGGCGCGGTACGTGAGCGGCGAGCTCGCGTACCTCGTCGAGTTCCAGCGCTTCACGGCGAAGCTGGGCGGGGACACTGAGCCCGTCGAGCGCGTGCTCAGGACGACGAGCGTGTTGAGGCGAGAGGAAGACGGCTGGCGGGTGGTCCATCGCCACGCCGATCCACGCGGCGAGGCGAGGGCGCCCGACTCCGAGGCGTTGACCTAGCGATCCTCCGTAACGCGGCCACGAGAGGCCTGACTCAGGGCGGAGAAGGGTGGAGCCTTCCGCACGCATGCTCTATCCAGCCCGACGAAGGAGCCGGTCTCGATCGATCTGGGGCGGTTCGAGCGGGTGCGGCGGCAGCACGCGCTCGACATGGCAGCCGATCGGCTTCACGAGAGGGACTCTCTCGCAGCGATGGAGCGCCTTCGCGAAGAGGAGCGTCTCGCGAGCGTCCGGCGTACCGTCGGGGCATACGACCCGGAGAAGGCGGTTGCCAAGATCCGCGGGTTCCAAGGAGTCGTGGGACACCGCGACGGATCCAGGGCGCGCCGCGATGGTCCAGGCGGTCTACGACGAGGTCGTCGTCCGGGGGGAGGAGTTCGTCGACGTCAACCTGACGCCCGACGCGTACGCCTGCGGGATGGCGCTAGCGCTGCCGGAGGAAGTACATATGGCGTTGGCGCGCCCGACAGGATTCGAACCTGCGACCTTCGGCTCCGGAGGCCGACGCTCTATCCACTGAGCTACAGGCGCGCGGGCGCCGCGGCCGTCCGCGGGCGCCTCAGTCTACCAGCCAGGCATGCCGGCGAGCGCCGGCAGAAAAGCGGAGCGGCTCCCGAAGGAGCCGCTCCGTCGCTGTCCCGGTGAAGGTGCGATCCGCAGGCGGACCGCCTTCTGCCGCGCCACAAAGGCATCTATCACGTCGGCTGCACCGACTACCCTGACCCAACCTACCCATGACCTTGTGACTGGGGCAGCAGGCTGACTGGCAGCGAAATGGAGTGTAGAGGCTGACCGCGAGGAAACCAAGGGGTTTTGTCGCATTCTGAAGTTAAAATCCCGCAACCTTCGTTGCAGGGGCATGCGAGGCGGGGCGCCGACACGAGTGGACCGGCCTCCCGGCGGCCTTGCGGGATGCCCCGTGGAGCCGATATGCCACTGAGAGGTGGCGGCCGAGCTCAGGCCTCCTCGTGGATCGTCACCGACTCCATGGCCACCGGCTCGACGGGCCGATCGTTGGCGCCCGTCTTCCCGGCGGCGATGGCGTCGACCACGTCCATCCCCCTGGTGACCTGGCCGAAGATCGTGTAGTTCTTGGGCAGCCGCCCGGCCAGGTCGACCAGGCAGATGAAGAACTGGCTGCCGTTCGTGTTCCGGCCCGCGTTGGCCATCGCCAGGGTGCCCCGGCCGTAGTCCGCCTTGATCGGCTCGTCCTCGAAGGTGTAGCCCGGGCCGCCCGTGCCGACCCGCCCGACGTCGAGCCGGTCGAGCTTGCCGTACTGGCCGTCGCCGCCCTGGACGACGAAGCCCGGGATGACGCGGTGGAAGATGACCCCGTCGTAGAAGCCCTGCCGGGCGAGCTTGACGAAGTTGCCGGCCGCCTTCGGGGCGTCGGTCGTGAAGAGCTCGAGCTCGATGTCGCCCTTGGTCGTGGCGATGGTCGCGCTGGTCATGCGTCTCCTCCTGCACGTGGGGACCGGGGGGATGGTGGGCCGGCTACGGCGTGCCGACGGTCACCTTGGTCATCGCGACCGGCTGCGTCGCCAGGTTCTCCTGGCCGCCGCTGTTGGGCATCGCGGCGATCGCGTCGACGACGTCCATGCCGGCCGTGACGTGGCCGAAGATCGAGTACGACGGCGGCAGGCCGGCGTCGGCGAGGACGATGAAGAACTGGCTGCCGTTGGTGTTCGGGCCGGCGTTCGCCATGGCCACGGTGCCACGGGTGTAGGAGCCGGTCACCGGATCGTCCGCGAAGGCGTAGCCCGGGCCGCCCTGCCCGACGTGGGCTTGGTCGATGTTCGGCTCCCGGCCGTACTGGCCGTCGCCACCCTGGATGACGAAGCCCGGGACGAGGCGGTGGAAGACGACCCCGTCGTAGTAGCCGCACCTGGCCAGGGCCACGAAGTTGCCGGCCGCGTTCGACCCGAGCGAGCCCTCCACCTTGATGCTGATGCTCCCCTTGGCCGTGGCGATGGTCACCGTCGCGGTCTGGCCGGCGGGCATCGCGGCGGGCTGCGACGTCGGGCACCCGCTGGGGACCGCGACGGGCGACGCGCCCGCGGATGCGGCTGCGGAGCTCCCGGACGAGGCCGTCGGCGAGGCCGGTGAGGCCGAGCCCGAGGGGGTGATGGCCGCCGACGGGTTCGCGGTCGGCAGGGCGGGCGAGCCAGCCGTGCCGGCGCAGGCCGCCAGGGCGAGCGCGCCGGCGGCGAGGAGGGCGATGAGGCGAGGAGCGGGACGGAGCATGGACGGGCCTCCAGGGCGGGGCCGACCGGGCGGGCCGGCGGGTGACGGACGGATGGACGGAAGGACGGTCTGGCGGATCATGTGGCGGCTGCCCGGGCCTCGGCGAAGGGCAGCGTCCCCGAGAGGAGCGGCTCGCCGAGGATGAGCCCGGCCACACCGGCATCGCGCAGCCGGCCGATCGTCGCGAGGTCGCCGACGCCGCCCGCGACGAGGATCTCCCGGCCGCCGCGCGTCCCGCCCCGAGCCAGGGAGGCGAGCAGCTCGACGTCGGGCCGGGCGCCGCCGTGCGAGAGGACGAAGCGCCCGACGCCCTGCGCCTCGAGCTCGTCGACGAGCGCCGCGAGCGTCGGCGGGACGGGCCGCCGCCAGGGAAAGGCGGCCAGGCGGTCGGGCCGCGGGTCCAGCCCGATGGCCAGCCAGTCGCCGGCCACGGCGACGCACTCGGCCAGCAGCTCGGGGCGGTCGGCGACGGCCATCGAGACGACGGCCCGCGTGGCGCCGGCCGCGAAGGCGAGCCGGATGTGGTCGCCGCCCTCCAGGCCCCCGGCGACCTGCAGCGGGACGGCGACCCGCGAGGCGATCTCGCCGATGGCCTCCAGGTTCGCCGGCCGGCCTGCCTTCGCGCCGTCGAAGTCGACGAGATGGAGCAGACCCGCGCCCTGGTTCACCAGCCGTTCGGCGATGAGACCGGGCCGGTCCGTCGGGACGCCGGCGGCGGCCGAGGCGCCGGGCCAGAACGCGACGCGGGAGCGGCCGCCCTCGACCTCCAGGGCCGGGATGACGAGCACCGGCCGCCTACGCCTCGCCGCGGATGAGGCGGCGATGGAAGCTGATGGGCAGGCTGCCGTTGCGCAGCAGGGCGTCGTGGAAGCCCTGCAGGGTGAAGGCCGAGCCGAGGCGGGCCTGCTCGTCGGCGCGCAGCTGGAGCAGGAGGACCTTGCCGACCAGGTAGGAGAGCTGGTACGTCGGCGTGTACGTGTAGCGGTTCACCTCGGCCCGGGCGTTCGGCCCCTCGAACGAGGTCTGCTCGACGAGGAAGCGCGTCGCCTCCTCGACGCTCAGCTCGCCGCGGTGCATCCGCACGTCGAGGATGATCCGGCAGGCCCGCCAGATGGCGTCGGTGTAGAGGGCGACGCGGAAGGCAGGCCCGTCGTCGAAGCCCTGCTCCCGCATCATCTGCTCGCTGTACATGCCCCAGCCCTCGACGAACTCCGGGGCGTCGGTCAGCAGCCGGACGAGCGAGGGATGCCGGTTCGCCACGCTGAGCTGCAGGTGGTGGCCGGGGTACGCCTCGTGGACGCTGGTGTTGCTGATCGAGCTCCGGTTGTGCTCCCGCATCGCCCGCGGGTCGTCGCCGACCGACGGCGTCACGACGTAGATGCCTGACGGGTCGCGGTCGAACCGGGGCGGCTCCATGTAGGCGGCGAAGGGCAGCACGTTGCGCAGGAACTCGGGCGTCGCGATGACCGAGATCCGCTCGCCCTCGGGGATGGTCGCCAGGCGGTGGTCGATGATGTGCTGGCGGGCGCGGAGCATCGCGTCGCGGTAGCCGGCGAGGGCCTCCTCGAAGGTCGCCGGGTGGTCGTCCTTGACGCGGTCGATGACGGTCCGCTCGTCCCCGTCGGGGTCGAGCTCCCGCGCTGCGGCGGCCCGGGCCGCCCGGTTCGCCGCCAGCTGCTCCTCGCCGATCGCCAGGATGTCGTCGGCGTCGAGGCCGTCGAAGGCACGCCGCTCGAGCAGCTCGCCGTAAGCCTCGGCGCCGAGCGCCCACTCATCGGTGCCGTCGTCGAGGGTCCCCCGCAGCCAGTCCGCGTACTCGCCGATCGCCGCCGTCGCCCGTGCCGCGGCGCGTTCGAGGAGGCGCTGGTCCGCCGGGGGGAGGTTGCCGGGGCCCGCTGCGACCACCTCCCGGACGAGGCCGGGCAGCTGGCCGGCTGACTCGATCTCGAGGCGCTGCCAGAGCCGGACCTGCGGGCCGGCTGCCCGCGAACGGCTCTCGTCGAGGAACGCCGGCACGGCCTCCAGCCGCCTCGTCATCGAGCGCAACCGTTCGTCGAGCGGGGCGAAGTCGCGGGCGAAGAGCAGGAAGAGGCCGTCCCCGACCGTGTCCATCGCCGTCGAGCGGCGCTCCCAGAGCCGGTGGACCTCGAGGTCGAACAGGCTGCGCCGGAGGTTGTGGACGTGCAGCTCGCGCTCGAAGCGGACCTCGGGCGACAGGCCGTCGGCGGCGAGCGCCTCGACGGCGGCGAGGTCGCGATGCTCGGCCTCGATCTCGCCGAGGGCCATCTCGCGGCTGCCATCGGGCAGGCGCTCGTCCTCGGCGTGGATCCCGAACCACGTCGCGACCTGGGGGTGGTCGCGGACGATGCGCCGGAAGCGGTCCTCGACGAGCGCCCAGAACCGGTCGTCGAGCGGCCCGGGGACCGCGGCCACGGGACGCGGCAGGTCCGGGAACCGGGCCGCGGACGCGGTGGAGCGGTCGGCGTCGGCTCTGGGCTCGGTCAGGCGCTCGGTCACGGGTTCCTCCGGGGGGCCCGCGGCGGCGGGCGGTGGCTGGCGGCTGCGGGCGGACCCGTCGCGCGCCGCGGTCCGCTCAGTGGCCCGCGCCGGCGAGTGCCGCGGCCTGCTCCGCCGCCGCGACCGGTCGGGTGCCGGTCGTCTCGCGCAGTGCAGCCGCGGTCGCCGCCAGGATGCGCTCCACGTCGTCGGCCGTGACGCCGTAGTGGGTGACGGCGCGCACGGTGCCGTGCGGGTAGTCGACCATCAGCACGCCGCGGGCCCGCAGGGCGTCGAGGAACGCGGCGCGGTCGCGCTCGACCCGGAAGACGACGAAGTTCGTGACAGCCCGCGACGGGTCCAGCGGCCCCTCGGTCGGCTGGGCCGTGCCGCCCGGGCTGCGCACCCCGTCGAGCTCGGCCAGGCCCTCGGCCAGCCGGCGCGCGTTGGCGTGGTCCTCGGCGAGCCGCTCGATCATGCCGGCCTCGCCGTCCCGCAGCGCAACGAGGCCCGGCGCCGCGAGCACGCCGACCTGGCGCATCCCGCCGCCCACGAGCTTCCGCGCGCGGCGGGCGCGGGCGATGAACTCGCGGTCCCCGACGACGACCGATCCGATCGGGCAGGCGAGGCCCTTCGACAGGCAGAAGGTCACCGAGTCGGCGGGCGCCGCGAGCTCGGCCGGCCCGACCCCGAGGGCGACGGCGGCGTTGAAGAAGCGCGCCCCGTCGACGTGGAGCGGGACGCCGTGGCGATGGGCGACCGCCGCCACGGCGGCGGTGGAGCCGACGCTCAGCGGCCGGCCCATCGAGTGGGCGTGGGTGTTCTCGATCGCCACGAGGCCGCTGATCGGCTCGTGGGGGTCGCTCGGGTCGCGGAAGCTCTCGTCGAGCTCGGCCAGGTCCAGCGTCCCGTCAGGCCGGTCGCGGAGCTGGCGGACCGACGCGCCGACCACGACGGCGTGGCCGGCCTGCTCGTCGGCCACGATGTGGCTCTCGAAGCCGGCGATCACCTCGCTGCCGCGGCCCAGGTGGGCGAGCAGCGAGACGAGGTTGCCCATCGTCCCGCTCGCCACGAAGAGGCCGGCCGCCTTGCCCAGCAGCTCGGCCGCGCGCGCCTCCAGGGCGTTGACGGTCGGGTCGTCGCCGAAGACGTCGTCGCCGAGCTCGGCTTCGTACATCGCCCGACGCATGGCGGGGCTCGGCTGGGTTACGGTGTCGCTGCGGAGGTCGATGGACATGATGGTCGAGTATAGGGAGCGAGGCCGGCCACGACCGGCGCGGCCTCGTCGCGGCCGTGCCGTCGACCTGGACGAGCAACCCGGCTATCGGCGCGTCGTGCCGCCCGCCGGCCTCCCGTCGCAGCGTCCGCGCGTACGTCAGACGTTCATTCTCGACGCTGCGCGGGCCCCGGCGTCGAGTTCGAACGTCAGAGGCACGTTCCCGACGCCACCGCGTCGAAGCCGTGACGCCACAGGTTCGGCATTGCCGCAGCCGGACTCCAACAGGTAAGGAATGAACGCGTGACGTAAGCGGCTCGTTCGCCGAGCGGAGCCGGACCGGACGGGGAGCGTCACGGCGTGCGCGCGAGCCGGGCGTGGAGCGGCGACCCCTCCGGTCCGGCGCGGAGCGCGGACCCTGCCCGCTCGGGCGCTCCGCGGCTCCTGCGCGTCGCAGTCAACGCTCCTGCAGCGTCGGCTCTCCCTCATCGGGTGAGACTGACAGAGTCACTGAGCAGTCGGCCCTGACAGATTCACTGAGCAGGGCAGGATCGGACGACTCGAGCGCGCAGCTGCTATCCTTCGCCGGCGCCGCGGACCCGTGGTGTAGCGGCCAAACATGCCAGCCTGTCACGCTGGAGATCGCCGGTTCGAATCCGGTCGGGTCCGCCATCGCCAGCCCGAATGTCCCTCGCCCCGTCCTCCCGCCAGGACGGGGCGAACCCTTTTCGCGGAGTCGCGGGCTCAGGCCAGGCCGGCGAAGAGGTCCGTCTCGGGCGGCGTCACCGGGACCCGCGAGGCGCGCAGGATGAACGTCTCCTGGCCCCCGAGCTCGCGCCAGCCCTCGATGCCGACTGCCATGAACGGGAAGTCCGGGGCGATCTGGGTGCGGTGGGCGCGGAGCGCCTCGAGGCGTCGCTCGAGGTAGGGCAGGACGTCCACCCGCGTCGTGATCGCCTCGTCAGGCACGGTCGTCCGCTCCATGAAGGCCTGCCATTCGGCCAGCTGCTCGGGCGTGGCGTCCACCGGCGGCGACCAGTAGCTCGTCAGGCCGAGCTCGGCCAGGCGGCCGGTCATCCGCTCGCGCGTCGAGCGCGCGATCGCCTGCTCGTACAGCTTCGCCGGCGTCCACGGCGCGAGCCCGCCCTCGGCCTCGCTCGGCCCGCTGCCGCCGTGCTCGGGTGCGAGCTGCTGGGGGTACCAGGCGGCGTCGCCGGCCCGCTCGAACGCCCCGACGGCGACCTGGTGGGCCCGGATGTGGTCGGGGTGGCCGTAGCCGCCGAAGTCGTTGTAGGCCGTCATGACGTCGGGCCGGTAGCGCCGGACGAGCCAGACCAGGCGGCCGATCGCCTCGTCGAGGTCGGCCTGCCAGAAGCAGCGCGGGTCGCGATTGCCGACGCGGCCCATCATGTCCGAGTCGCGGTAGCCGAGGTCGTCCCACTCGGTCACGCCGAGGGCCGCCATCGCGGCCTCGAGCTCGGCGGCGCGCAGCTCCCCGAGGCGGCGGTGGTTGTCCGGCGTGTCGAGCTCTGGCACGACGATCTCGCCGAGCTCGCCGCGGGTGCAGGTGATGAGGACGACGCGGCGGCCCTCGGCGACGGCGCGGGCCATGACGCCGCCGGTCCCGATCGTCTCGTCGTCGGGATGGGCATGGACGGGCATGAGGGTCAGGCGGCGGGGCGCGTCCGACGTGGCGGGGGGAGTCGGGTCGGGCATGCGCGGCACGGTAGCGGAAGCGGCGGCGCCGCGCCGGGAGATGGTCCCTACGCCGCCTCGACCCGGTCGCGCCCGTTGCGCTTGGCCCGGTAGAGCGCGCCGTCTGCCCGCCGGACGAGCGTCTCGAGCGAATCGCGGCCGCCGGCAGCGGTGACCGCGAAGCTCGCGGTGAAGTGGATCGCGCCGCGCTCCGAGGAGACGGTGAGGTCGCGTGTCGCCACGCGCAGCCGCTCGGCGACCCGCTCGCCCTCGGCCAGGTCGGCGCCGGGCAGGACGATGACGAACTCCTCGCCGCCGAGCCGGCCGAAGAGGTCGTCAGGCCGCAGCAGCGGCCGGCAGGCGTCCACGAAGGCCCGCAGCGCGTCGTCGCCGGCGTCGTGGCCGAAGCGGTCGTTGATCCGCTTGAAGCGGTCGAGGTCCACGAGCACGAGCGCCGCTCTCGCCTCCCGGCCGCCGTCGCCCAGGACCGAGCGGATGTCCTCGGCCAGGGCGCGTCGGTTGCGCACGCCCGTCAGCGGGTCGTGCCGCGCCTCGTGAGCGAGGCGCAGCTCGAGGGCGAACGTCTGGCGGGCGCTCGCCTCGAGGAGCGAGCTGATGAGCCACGTCGCGAAGACGGCCAGGCCGATGAACCAGAGCGCGCTCTCCTCGTCGAGGGCGGGCGTGCCGATGGCGAGCATCACGGCGACTGCGATGGTGAGGCCCACGACGACGTCGAGGACGGCCTCGTGGGCGCGCGGCTGGAGGATGCCGAGGCCGATGGCGACCGTGGTGAGGCCGGCCACGCCGAAGCGGAAGCCGGCCCGCAGCGAGGCGAGGGCCAGCCCGACGGTGACGATCGCGGCGATGGTCCCGCAGGACGAGGCGATCGCGTAGCGGCGGGCGGTCACCGGCCGCGCCATGAGCCAGGCCAGGCCGGCCAGGACGGCGCCGCCGCCCGCCAGCCGGACGAGACCGCTGCGGACCGCGCCGGCCGGGTCGATCAGGGCGTCCCAGGCGGTGAACAGCACGAGCCCGACGGCGACGGCGACGTAGAGCGGGACGGCTCGGCGGGCCAGCAGCTCGGCCTGCCGCTCCACGAACCGGCGCTCGTCGTCCTCGTCGAAGCGGTGACCGCCGAGGCGCTCGAGAGCCATTGCCCTCCGGTTGTCGGCCATGCGGCGGTGACGGTCCATCCCCCGAGCGGGCCATGACCTGCCCGCCACTGGTCCCGCCGCCCGGGCGACGCTCCGCCGGGCACGTCCCGCGGGCTACCATCGCCGCCGATGACCGCAGATCGCGACGATCGTCGGCCGGCCGCCGACGCAGTCCCCGAAGGCCCCCTGGCGGGCCTGCGCGTCGTCGACTGCTCGACGGTCCTGGCGGGCCCGTACTGCACGATGGTCCTGGCCGACCTCGGCGCGGACGTCATCAAGGTCGAGCCGCCGGAGGGCGACGCGACCCGCGGTTGGGGGCCGCCCTGGGTGGGCCCGGCGGTGGGGCCGCGAGGCGAGCGGACGGCGGCCTACTACCTGGCGGCCAATCGGAACAAGCGGTCCCTCCGACTCGACCTCAAGCAGCCGGCCGGCGCGCGCATCCTGCGCCGCCTCATCGAGCGCTCCGACGTCCTGGTGGAGAACTTCCGGCCCGGGTCCTTCGAGCGGCTCGGCTTCACCGAGGAGACGCTCCGGACGCTCAACCCGGACGTCGTCCATCTCGCCATCTCGGGCTACGGGCCGAGCGGTCCCGCGGGCGACCGGCCGGGCTACGACTTCCTGGTCCAGGCGGGCGCCGGCGTCATGTCGATGACCGGGTTCCCGGATGAGGAGGGCGGCGAGCCGACCAAGGTGGGCGTCGCCATCAGCGACCTGACGACGGGCATGTTCGGGGCCATCGGCATCCTCGCCGCGCTCGTCCGCCGGGCTGGGCCGGCCGCGCCGGGCAGGACGGGCGGCCAGCGGGTCGACGTCTCCATCTTCGAGTCGACCCTCGCCTGGCTCGCCAACCAGGCCCAGAACCTGTTCGCGACGGGCCGCTCGCCGGGGCGGCGCGGGAACGCCCATCCGAACATCGTGCCGTACGAGACGTTCGAGAGCGCCGACGGGGAGATCGCCGTCGGGGTCGGCAGCGAGCGCCAGTGGCCGCGCTTCTGCCAGGCGCTCGGCCTGGCCGAGCTGGCCACGGACCCCCGTTTCGCCACGAACGGAGACCGCGTCCGCGAGCGGGGCGCCCTCCGGCCGATCCTGGCCGCCCGCTTCGCGACCGCCTCGACGGCCGAGTGGTTCGCCCGCCTGGAGGCGGCCGAGATCCCCTGCGCCCCGATCAACGACCTCGCGGCGGCCTTCGCCGACCCCCAGGTCGCGGCCCGCGAGATGCTCGTCGACCTCGAGCATCCGGTCCTCGGCATCGTCCGCCAGGTCGGCCTGCCGATCAAGCTCTCGGCGACGCCCGGCTCGCTCCGGATGCCGCCGCCGCTCCTCGGCGAGCAGAGCCAGGGGATCCTCGAGGAGCTCGGGTTCGCCGAGGAGGAGATCGCCCGGCTGCGGTCGGACGGGGTCGTGTGACGGCGACAGCGACGGCAGCGTCGGCGGGCCGCCGCACCTCCCCGGCCGCGCTCGCGGATCTGCTCGCCGCGGCCGCGCTCTGGGGCGGGATGTACGTCGTGAGCGCGGCCACGTTCGCCCGGATCCCGCCGCTGACGCTCGTCGTGCTCCGCCTGGTCGTGGGGGTCGCCGTCCTCGGCGCCGCCCTCCGCTTCCGGCTCGGCTTCGGAGCGGCGCCGCTCCGCCGGGTCGTCGCGGCGGGGCTCGTCGTGGCCGTCACGATCGTCCTGCAGTTCGTCGGGACGTCCCTCACCGGCGGCGCGGAGGGCGCCCTCCTGACGACCACGACGCCGGCCTTCGTCCTGGTCTTCGGCGTCGCCCTCGAGGGCCAGCGCGTCCGGCCGGCGGCCTGGGTCGGCGTCCTCGTCGCCCTTACCGGCGTCGCGGTCCTGGCCGCCCGCAACGGCAGCCTCCTGGCCCCGGCGGGGCACGGGCTCGGGCCCCTCGCCGGCGACCTGCTCCTCGTCGCCTCCGCGGCCGCCTGGGCGCTCTTCAGCTCGGTCGGCCGGCCGCTCGTCGAGCGGGTCGGCGCCTTCCGGGCGATCCTGCAGGCGAGCTGCGTCGCCGTCGTCCTGCTCGTCCCCTTCGTCCCCCTGGAGCTCGAAGGCCGGGCTCTGCCGCCGCTCGAGCCGGGGACTGTCGCGGCCGTGCTGTACCTCGGCATCGCCGCCACCGCCCTGGCCTGGTCGCTCTGGTACCGCGGCTACGCCGCCGCTCCCGCGACCGCCTCCGCGGCGGCGTTCTTCGCCCAGCCCGTGGTCGGCGCCGCGCTCGGCATGCTCCTGCTGGGCGAGGTGCTCGGGCCGGCCTTCGTCCTCGGCGCCGCCCTGGTCGCGGCCGGCGTGCTGCTCATCGCCGTCGCCGGCCGACGGCTGCCGCCCGGATGAAGGGTCAGCGGCCGTCCGGCGCCTGAGCTCCGGCCCACCCTCGAGCGTCCGGCCGTCCGGTCTCGCCCTGCTAGACTCAGCCGGTCCGCCGGGCGCCGGAACTGCGCCCGTCGGGCAAGCCCGGCCGCCCGCTCAGCCAGCGGGATCCCGGCCGGGCCACTCGATCGAGGCCCGGTCGGCGGCGGTCGCTGGAGGGAGCGACGCCGACGCCCGACGGCTCGGGTAGGCGCCTTCCGCTGCACCGCGGAGGAGACAGCCGGCGGCAGGAGGGACGAGGTGGCGGACGACCGCGAGCGCTGGGCGCTCGTCCTCGGAGCGTCGAGCGGGATGGGGGAGGCGACCGCCGTCGCCCTCGCCCGGGCGGGCTACCACATCGTCGGCATCCACCTCGACTTCCGGGCCGGCCTGGCCCACGTCGAGGAGGTCAAGGCCCGGATCGCCGAGGCCGGCCGCGAGGCCCTTTTCCTGAACATGAACGCGGCCGACGACGAGAAGCGGGCCTCGGCGATCGAGGCGATCCGCCGCCGCTTCGAGGAGCGCCGCGCGGAGGGCGCCCACCCCTATCTGCGCGTCGTCCTCCATTCGCTCGCCTTCGGCACGCTCGTCCCGTTCATCGCCGACGACCCCAAGGGGGCCGTCTCGCGCCGTCAGCTCGAGATGACGCTCGACGTCATGGCCAACAGCCTCGTCTACTGGGTCCAGGACCTCTACCGGGCGGGCTTCCTGGAGCAGGGCAGCCGGGTCTACGCCCTGACCTCCGAGGGCTCGACCCGCGTCGTGCCGACCTATGGCCCGGTCTCGGCGGCCAAGGCCGCCCTCGAGTCGCACTGCCGTCAGCTGGCGATGGAGCTGGCCCGTCGCGGCAGCGGCGTCACGGTCAACGCCATCCGGGCCGGCGTGACCCTGACCCCCGCCCTGATGAAGATCCCCGAGCATGAGCAGATCATCGCGGCGGGCACGCGACGCAACCCGTCGGGCCGGTTGACGACGACGGCGGACGTCGCGGCGGCCATCGTCGGCCTGGCCGGCGACGGCTTCGACTGGCTGACCGGCGACGTCATCGGCGTCGACGGCGGCGAGTACGTGACAGGCTAGGCGGGCCAGGGATGAGCGGACGCGTCATCGTCGTCGGGTCGGTCAACGTCGACCTCGTGGCCAGGGTCGGCCGACTGCCGCGGGCCGGCGAGACGGTGACCGGCGACAGCTTCGAGCGGCACCACGGCGGCAAGGGCGGCAACCAGGCGGTCGCCGCGGCGCGGCTCGGCCGGCCGACGCTCTTCATCGGGGCGGTCGGCGACGACGCCTTCGCGGCCGAGGCCCGCCGGGCCCTGGCTGCCGAGCGGGTCGACGTCTCGATGCTCGCCTCCCTGCCGGGCCAGCCCACCGGCGTCGCCCTCATCCTCGTCGACGAGACCGGCGAGAACGAGATCGCGGTGATCCCGGGGGCGAACTGCGCGATCGAGCCCGGCACGGTCCGGGCGGCGATGGCCCGCCTCGGTCGCCTGGCCGGGGACGTCGTCCTGCTCTGCAACGAGATCCCCGTCCCGATCATCCGCGAGGCGCTCCTGGCGGCCCGCGAGGCCGGCGCGCGGACGATCCTCAACCCGGCTCCGGCGGTCGGCCTCGACCGGTCCGTCCTCGGGCTGGCCGACATCATCACCCCGAACCGAAGCGAGCTCGCGACGCTCGCCGAGAGCGAGGCCCGCCGGGTCCCGAAGCGGCGCGACGAGACGGCGGACATCCCAGGTCGGGCCCGCCACCTCATGCAGCCGGACGCGGAGGGGCGGGCGGTCCGTGAGGCCGTCATCGTCACGCTCGGCTCGGCCGGCGTCTTCGTCATCGAGCGCGAGCGACCCGCCCCGGAGGCTGCCCCCGAGCCCGAGCCGGGCCCTCCCGGCGAGGCGAGCGACGAAGCCGGTGAGGCCGAGGGCGGAGCGCCTGTCCCGCCCCGGCCGCCTGTCGCCCGCTCCCTCCCGCCGTTCGAGGGGCCGCTCCTGGACCGCTACCGCACCTGGGAGCTGCCGTCCGACAAGGTCGCCACGGTCGACTCGACCGGGGCGGGCGACGCGTTCAACGGGGCCCTGGCGGCCGCCCTGGCGGCAGGCCGGACGCTGGAGGAGGCGGTCCGGCGGGCCGTCGCGGCCGGAGCCCTGGCGACGACGCGGGCGGGCGCCCGCGAGGGCATGCCCGGCCTCGACGAGCTGCAGGCGTTCATCTCGTCGCGCTGACCCGCGCGGCGCGGCCTGGCTTGGCTCGGCTCGGCTCGGCGGGTTGGGCTCGCCTGCCTCGCCCCGCGAGCCCCGATCGGGCGGGCGGATGGTCCGCGCGGACGGGCCCCGGGATCGACCCGTCCGCACGGATGGCAGGACCGCGGGTCAGGGCGGCGGCGCCGAGCCCCCGGTCGTGGTGTGGGCGACCGGCGCCGCCGCGGCCGGCGCCCCGGGCGCCGCGGGGAGCGGCGCGGCCGCCGAGCGGACGATGACGACGCGACCCCCGCTCACGCCGGCAGAGCCGCCCGAGCCCGGCAGGACCAGCGGGGCGGTCCGGACCGCGTCGACCTGGCCGGCGACCGTGGCGAGGCGGCCGTCGAACGCGCCGAGGGCCATCGCCAGCGCGTCGTAGCCCGCGGCCGCGGTCGCGTACGTGTGGCGAGCGTGCTCGAGGCGCGCGTCGAGCTCGTCGTGGGTGGCCCGCAGTGCCGCGACCGCGTCGGCCGCCGGCCGGTGCTCGGCCAGGACGGCCCGGTCGTGGCTCGACTGGAGGGCGGTGACGCCCGCGAGGCTGACGGCGTAGACCCCGGCCGACAGCCCGACGACGACGGGGAGGTGCAGCGGCCGGCGGGCTTCAGTCATCCCCGGGTTCCACCGGGGCGGGGGCGGCGGGGGCAGCGGGCTGGGCGGGCGCGGCCGTGCCCGCGGACGCCGGAGCGTTCTGGACGACGACCTGCTGCCCCGATCCCCCGGCCTGGTACGGGGCGAGCTGCCGCGAGACGGCGGCGATCCGTGCCTGGGCCGCGGCGAGCTGGCCGCGCAGCTGGTCTGCCGTCGCTGCATCGGTGGCCAGGTGCGCCTTCGCTGCATCGAGCGCGGCCCCCAGCTGCGTCCCGCGGCTCGTCAGGTCGTCGAGCTGCTGCTGGAGCGCCGCGGAGCGCGCTCGCTCGACGTCCAGCTGGGCCCGCAGCGTCTCGGACGAGACCGCGGGCGCCGGCAGGGGCGCCGAGCTCGCCGTCCAGGCCGCCGCCGCGCGGATCGTCGCCGCTCCCACGACGAGGCTCAGGACGACGCCGCCGATGACCGTCGTCCGGCGGACGGCGAGGCCCCCGACGGAGGGCCGCGGCAGGCGCAGCGGGACGGGCAGGGCGAGCGGGGCGGGGCGGCGCAGGGGCAGGCTCATCGGGAGACCTCCGCGGTGCTGGGGCTGACGAGGGAGTGGCTGACGACGGACGCCCGGACGGTGCCGGCGGCGAATGCCTGGACGGCCGGCGCTGTGGTCGGGCCGACGGGCGACGCCTCGCGGCGGTGTCCGGCGGCCGCGGGCAGCGCGCCCGGCAGGCTGGTGGCGAACGAGCGGCGTGCCTTCCTCGCGACCCAGTAGCGGTACGCCGCCGCGGCGACCATGGCCACCCCACTCGCGACGTACATCGGCCGCAGGGCGTCGGAGTCGGTCCCGGACAGCACCCCGTGGGCCCAGCCGAGGATCCAGACCACGAGCGTCAGGCGGTGGAGCTTGAGCCAGACGCCCGGCGGCAGGAGGCGCGTGTAGCGCGCCGTCAGGCCCGTCGCCAGGAGGGCGTACAGGGCGAGGGTGCCGAGGGCAACGGGCGCCGAACGGTAGCTGGAGAGACCTGGCACGAAGGCGCCGGCGACGCTCACCCCGGCGTAGGGGTCCAGGATCAGCCCGACGATGTGGGCGCCGATGAAGGCGAGCACGAAGACCAGCAGGTTCTCGTGCCAGGGGTACAGCCGCTTCGAGAGCTTCCAGGTCGTCTGGTTCACCGGGTGGCTCAGGACCAGGCCCAGGAGCACCTGCAGGCTGAGCAGGAGGTAGACCGTGATGCCGGTCGCCCGGGCGGCGAGCCAGAGGCGCAGCTGGGCCTCGCGGGGCGAGCTGGCGGGCACGACCTGGTCGGTCGCGTAGACGATGACGAGCCCGACGAGCGCGCCGAGGGCGAGGAACGAGGGGGCCTTCAGGCGCACGGCCAGGCCTCAGGCCAGCGGATGCCCCGCGCTGGGCATGGTGCGACCCTGGAACAGCGGCTCGACATCTCGACCTCCCCGGCGGTGGCGGCGCGTATCTGTCTGAGGCGCCGGGGCCCGCCAAGGTTTCAGGCGCATCGCCGGAGGCGAGTCGAGCCGACCCAGCTCGGCCGCGGTGGCGTCGGCGCAGCTGCGGCGAAGGGTCCGCTAGGATAGGCCGGTGGTCCCGCGGGGGGATGGCCCCTCGGCCCTCCCGCGTCCGTCCCCGCGGCCCGCAGGCTAGCCTGCCACGACCTGTCCGCGGCCCACCCCGCGCGCAGCACAAACGACGGAGGCCCACCCTGGCCGGCTCCCGAACCCCCCAGCGTCCACCTGTCTCCCGTCGCCGCGACCGGCGAGCGGCGGAGCGCGACGAGCAGCGCCGCGAGACGCGGCTCCGGAGCGCCGCGACCGTCCCGCCGAAGCGCTCCGCCTGGCGCTCGCCGCTGGCCCTGATGACCGGCGGCGCGGTCCTCGTCGGCCTCGTCATCGTCGTCCTCGCCGCTACCGGCGTCATCGGCAAGTCCGTCGCCGTCCCGACCGAGGTGACCCAGCCGCCGTACCAGACGCCGACGAGCCTGGCCGACGGCCGATCGCTCGGCCCGGCGGGCGCGCCGGTCCAGATGGTCGTCTGGTCCGACTTCCAGTGCCCGGTCTGCGCCGAGTTCGCCCGGACGGCCGAACCGAAGCTCATCTCCGACTTCGTCGCCGCGGGCACGCTCCGCATCACGTACAGGGACTTCATCGTCATCGACAGCCAGGTCCAGGGCGGCCACGAGTCGCGCGATGCGGCCACGGCCGCGCGCTGTGCCGGCGACCAGGGCAAGTTCTGGCCGTTCCACGACTACCTGTTCGCCAACCAGTACGGCGAGAACAAGGGCTCCTTCACCCGGGACAAGCTGCTGGCCATCGCGAGCGCGGTCGGGCTCGACACGGCGTCGTTCACCAGTTGTCTCGACGCCGGGAAGGCCGCCGCCGCGGTCGACGCCGAGGCCGCCACGGGCAAGGCGATCCCGCTCGACCACACGCCGACGGTGATGATCGCCGGCAAGGAAGTGAACTGGTCCGACTACGCCGCGCTCGCCGCCCAGATCCGCCAGGACGCAAGCGGGAGCGCCGCCCCGTCGGCGTCCGCCGGCGCCTCCGCCAGCGGAGCGGCGAGCCCGTCGGCGACGCCCTGAGCCCGGAGGTCCGGATGAGCACCCTCGACGGCGAGCGTGAGCTGGCCCTGCCGCCGCAGCCCGGCCTCTGGCGCCGGATCCGGCACATCCATCCCGGCCTCGTGCTGGCCGTCCTCGACATCATCGGCCTCTGCATCGCGGCCTATCTCTCGAGCGTCGAGTTGCGGGGCGGGGTCCCCTACTGCGGGCCGCTCCACGGGTGCGAGACGGTCGCCCTCAGCCAGTACAGTCGGATCGGCGGCGTCCCGGTGGCGGTCTTCGGCGTCGGGCTCTCGGCGATCCTCTTCAGCCTGGCCGTGTCCTGGTGGCGCAAGGGCTACCGCTGGCTGCTCGCCGGCCACTACGTCCTGTCGCTCGTCGGCGTCATCTTCGAGGGCTATTTCACGTACCTCGAGCTGTTCGTGATCGACGCGATCTGCGTCTACTGCGTCTCGTACGCGATCTCGCTGCTGCTCCGCTTCCTGGTCACCTTCGTCGTCTGGGTCCGCACCCCGGCCGAGCCCCGGGCGGCGTAGGGGCGCCGGCCGCGACCGCGGGCCGCCACCCACGAGGACGTGCCGACGCCCGGAGCCGGAGCCCCGGGCGTCGGTGGGGTGGAGGTCGGCAGGACGGGCGACGACCGCCCTGCCGCTGGTTGTTCGGTGGTGGGACGAGCCTCGCTCGGCGCGGCTCAGCTGCCGGCCTGGAGGACGCCGATGGCGCCCTTGCCGACGAAGTTGAAGGCGTGGGTGACGAAGGCGTACATGCCCTGTTCGGGGATCGTCAGCTCGATGATCGCGCCCTGGGCCGGCGAGAGGTCGACCGCCTGCGAGCCCCAGCCGCCGGCGTTGCCCTTGACCAGGGCGATGCCCTCCTTGATGACCGTGTCGAAGATCGTCCCGACGATGTGGAACGAGGAGTCCTCGTTGGGGCCGACGTTGAGGACGAAGATCCGGACCCGGTCCTTCGCCTTGACCGCGACCGGGTTGTCCTTGTACTGCTGCGCGACGCCGTTGAAGACCACGAAGTCGGGGGCCGGGGCGGCGGCGTTGGCCTTGGCGTAGTCGATCGTCCCGCCCTGCTGGCCGAGGTACCACTCGGACTGGACGAAGGCGAGCTCCTTGTCGACCTTGGCCAGGCCGCCCTTCGGCTCGACGATGACCATCCCGAACATGCCGTTGGCGATGTGCATCAGGGCCGGCGCGGTGCCGCAGTGGTACATCCAGACGCCGGCGTAGTCAGCCTGGAAGGTGTACGTCCACGTCGCGCCCGGCTTGATCTCGACCATCTGGTCGCTCATGGCCGTCTGGCTGGCGTGGAAGTCGATCGAGTGCGACATCTGGGTCTGGTTGGTCAGGTGGACGTGGACGGTGTCGCCGAGGTGGACCCGGATCGTCGGGCCGGGCACCTGGCCGCCGAACGTCCAGGCGTTCACGACGAAGCCCTTGGCGACGGTGATCTTCTTGTCGATGATCGGCATGTCGACGTCGTGGACCGTGCCCGGCAGGACGGCGGGCGCGTTCGGGTCGAACTCGGTGTACGCCGGTGCGCTCGGGTCGGGCGAGGGGGCCGCCGCAGCGGCCGACGTGGTCGCCGGAGAGGCGGCTGCCTGACCCGAGCCCATGCCCGGCATGCCCGCCATCGGCATCCCGGCGCTCGCGGTCTGGCCGTCGGTCGCGGCGTTGGCCGGCGGGGCATAGCTCCAGGTGGGCGCCGCGCTGGCGGAGCAGCCGGCGAGGCCGATCGCGGCCACGGCGACCGCGGCGAGGGGAACGAGACGTCGTCGCATGGATCCGATCCTTCCATCCGGGTCCTGCCCGGGTCGTTGCCGGTCCCACCCCTGGGCCGGTCTGCGCCAGGTCGTCCGCTGGAACGCTCGCGTCCCCCACGACCCGGAAATCATTACCAACGCGCTTAGTAATAAATCCACGACCGGGAGGTGCCATGGGCCGAATGGCACTACTCGTTGGGACCGGATGGCACGAGCCGCTCGGCGGCCGTCGCGAGGCCGCGGCTGCCGGTGCCGGCGCCGACTCGGCCGGCGCGGCGCGACCGGGAGCGGTACGGTCTGGGCGATGTGCCGGTCCCACCTCCGACGATGAGCGGCGTCTCGAGCCCGCCGCTCCAGCTCGCCTCGCGACGGCCGCCGATCGCGCGGACGACCGATCGCCGGATCACCCTGGCCGGCCTCCTCGTCGCCGGGACCTACCTCGCCGCGGCGGCCGCGTCCCTCCTGCTGCCGCCGGCGGTCCGCCACGGCGGCTGGCTGCCGCTCCACCTCGCCCTTGCCGGGGCTGCGACGAGCGCGATCGGGGCAGCGCTCCCGTTCTTCACCAGCGCCCTGTCGGCCTCTCCGCCGGCCGACGCCCGCGGCCGCGTCCTCGTCCTGGCTCTGCTCGGCGGTGGCGCGGCCGCGATCACGGCGGGCGTGACCGGCGGCTCCTGGCTGCGCGGTGATTCGCTCGCCGCCGCCGGCGGAGCCGCGTTCGTCGCCGGCGTCGTGGCGCTCGGCTGGGTGGCGTTCGCGCCCCTGCGGGGCGGCCTCGGGACGCGCCGCCCGCTCGTCCTGGCCGCCTATGCGGTGGCCCTGGCGGACGTGGGGACGGGCGCCACCATCGCGACACTCTACGTCGGCGGGTACGGGCCCGTCGCGGCGGCCTGGGACGACCTCCGCGCCGTCCACGCCTGGCTCAACCTGTACGGCTTCGTCTCGCTCGTCATCGGCGGGACGCTCGTCCACCTCCTCCCGACGGTCCTGGGGACGCTGATCCGCGGGGACCGGACCGTCCTCGGCGTCGTCGCCGGGCTCGCCCTCGGCCCCGCCCTCGTCGCGGCCGGGCTCCTCGTCGCCCCCTCGCTCGCGGGACCCGCCACCGCGGTCGCCCGCCTCGGCTCGCTGGCCGAGCTGGCGGGCGCCGCCGCCCTCCTGGTCTACGTCGGCGCGACGTGGCGGCGGCGCGGGCGCTGGACGAGCGACGCGGGCTGGCACCTCCTGACCGGCGGCAGCCTCTCTGCGGCCGCCGGCTGGTTCGCGGTCTCCGTCGCGATCGGCGGGGGACGCCTGCTCGTCTTCGGGGCTGCACCGGGCGCCTGGTCGCTGGAGGCGGTGGCCGCCCCGCTCGTCCTCGGCTGGGTCGTCCAGGCCATCGTCGGCGCGTGGACCCATCTCGCGCCGGCCATCGGACCCGGCGACCCCGTCGTCCATGCCCGCCAGCGCGACCTGCTCGGCCGGGCGGCCGCCGTGCGCCTGGCCTGCTTCCAGCTCGGCGTCGCCGGCCTGGCCGTCGGCGTCCCGCTCGGGAGCGATCCGCTCGTCATCGGCGGCGGGCTGCTCGCGGCCGCCGTCCTGCTCGTGTCGCTGGCGCTCCTCGTCCGGGCGGCCCTGCTCGGCCGGAGCGCGGGCAGTCGCGCGGAGGGACGCGTCGCGGGGTAGCACGGGGCGCGGGGCGCGGGCCGGGACCGCGATCAGGCCGCGCGGATGCGACCGCCGGGTCGGGTGGGATCGTGCGGGTCAGTCCGCGGCGGCGACTGCGGTGGCGCGCCGGCCGGAGGCGCGAGCGGCGCTCCCGGTCGTCCGCGGCGCGGCACGGCCCACCGATCGCGTCCAGGGATCGACCGCCTTCCGGTCGACGACCATCGCCAGCGTCGCCGCGCCGAGCAGCTGGCGGAGCGAGTCCTCGCCGGAGAAGAACACCACGTGGACCTCGCACGGGTTCTCGGGCCCGCACGGCCCGCCCCGCAGGACGCAGGTCTGGCGGCGGTTGTCCCGCTCGACCGCATCGACGACCTGGAGGATCGTGATGTCGGCGGGGGACTTGGCCAGGGCGTAGCCTCCGGACCGGCCCGGATGAGCGACGACGAGCCCGGCGTGGGTCAGGTCGCCCATGACCTGGGGCAGGAAGCGGGGTGGGATCGCCATCTCCTCGGCGATGAGGCGGCCGCTCAGGATTCGGCCTTCGTCGAGTCGGCTGAGGGCGAGCATGGCGCGGACGGCGTAGGCCCCGCGCTTGGTCAGTTCGAGTCGCATGGTGGCGCGAGTATCGCTGACCGCGCCGCTGATAGAACCGTGCCGTTCTTACCGGTTCGTCGGGACTCCCTGGGCATAACCCGTCAACTCGACGTAGGCCTGACCGCCCATCGGCCGCCCCGCCCGGGTCGCTCGGACGACCTGCGAGCCCTCCCAGTAGACGACGCCGGTCGTCGCCCGGGTGTCGAGCTCCTGGTCGGCGACGGTCGGCCGGAGGTCGATGACGAGCGAGGCGCCCGGGATCCGGACGGTCCAGCCGGCCGGGTAGGTCGCCCCGCTGCGGGGGCTCGTCCAGCGGCCGATCGGTGTCACGCTGAAGTCGGCCCCCTCCAGGTCGCGGGTCGTGCCGTCGGGTTCGGTGAGCGTCCCGTAGACGAGCGGGTAGCCGCCGCCGGCGTCGCGGACCAGAGAGAGGGTGAGGTCCGTGCCGTCGGCCAGGTTCACGGCGAACCAGTCCCACCCGCCGGCCCCGACGGCGATGAAGTCGCCCCACTGGTGGTCGAACCAGGCGCTGCCGCTGACGGCGAGCTGGCGCCCGGCGAGGGTCAGCGTGCCGCTCGCCGCGAGGCGGGTCCGCGAGTAGTAGTACGAGCCCCCGGCCGGGCCGAAGTCGATCCAGCCGGCCCCGCGGTGGAGGACCGGCGGCCGGGAGGCCGAGAGGCGGAGGTCCAGGCCGAAGCCGCCGGGCAGGCCGGCCGCGGCCGCCTCGGCGGGCGAGAGGGCGGCCCGCAGGGCGTCCTGGCCGCCGGAGCCGGCCATCGTCCAGGCCGACCCCGCCTCCGTCGGCCGGCCGCTCGCGTCCGTCGCCGCGAGCGCCAGGGCGAAGCCCGTCGGGACGCCGGCCGCGTCGCGCGGGGACGCGTCGACCTGCGGTCCGACCTCGGAGCGCTGGGCATAGTGGAAGGCGCCGCCGCTCTCGTCGGTCAGGGCGAGGTGCGAGGCCCAGGTGACCGGCAGCGGTCCGCGCTCGGCCCGGAACACGACGTACTCGAAGCCGAACCGGTGCCCGTCCGCCGTCGCGAGGTGGCCCGTGTAGTACCACCACTCGGTGAGGCGGTCGTGCGGCCCGTCGTCGCGCGGGAAGGCGATCGGCTGCGGGTCCGGTGGGACGGACGCGCGAGCGGGGGTCGGCGGCGGTGTCGCGCGGATGACCGGCGGATCGGCCAGCAGCGCCCCGCCGCCGCTCGCGCACCCGGCGAGGAGGAGGGCGACGAGGAGGGCGGCGAATGCGGCGAGGCCGTCCCCGCCTCGTGCGAGCCTCACGGCGCCGCCTCCAACTCGGCCGCGATCTCTGCCTCGGAGCGCGGCAGTCGGCCGGCGACGAAGCGAGCGAGCCAGGCCGGCAGCCACCAGTTCCAGCGGCCGAGCAGGCGCATCGTGGCCGGCACGAGGAGGGCCCGGACCACGGTGGCGTCGAGGGCCACGGCGATGGCCACGCCGAGGCCGAGCGCCTTGATGAGGACGATGTCG
>DASVYJ010000148.1:0-7426 GCA_036392215.1 Candidatus Limnocylindrales bacterium
CCCGACGTGTGGCGTTCTGGGGTCGGAGACACTCCCGTTTCGGTCCACCAGCAGCGAAGTCCACAATTGCACAACTCCACGGAGCCACCCGGGCGGGCTGATACCCGTCACCGCAAGGCGGTCAAGCACCACCGTCCGGTGTAGGGCCCGCCAGGCGCCGTCAGTGAGTCAGGCAGCGCACGAGCCGGTAGGAGAGGGCCTCGGCCATCGTCTTCGCACCTTGACGCTCTGGTTGACCGGCATGACGACGTCGTTCGCCGCGGTGTGCGCACGGACGTGATCTCGCCAGCGTGTCGCCTTACGAGTCCCCCCGGCGACGCGTCCCGATCACGGCTTGGCAGTCCTGTTCGGTCGCGGTTAGGGCTTCCCGCTCCGAAGGCGCTGGCCCTAACCGACCGAGCGCATGGCGGTCCCCCGCGGGCGATCAGCCGGCGGACGCCGCCGGGTCCGACGAGGCGCGGCCGCGGCGTCGATGGGCGCCTCCAGCCGGGGTCGATTCCGACGGGGCCTCGGCCGCCACCACCGTGAGCCCGTCGACCTCCTCGAACATCGGCACGCCGGCCGAGAACAGCTCGCAGAAGAGCTGCACGATCTCCGGATCGAACTGCGTCCCGGCATGGCGGCGGAGCTCGCGCAGGGCCTGCTCGTGGCTCATCGCCCGCTTGTAGGGCCGGTCGTGGATCATCGCGTCGTACGCGTCGGCGACGGCCACGATCCGGGCGCCGAGCGGGATGTCGTGGCCGCGCAGGCCGTACGGGTAGCCGTGGCCGCTGTACCGCTCGTGGTGGTGGAGGACGATCGGGATCGCGTCGCGCAGGGCGCTGGCCTGCTCGAGGATCACCTGGCCGATCCGGGGATGCTGGACCACCGTCCGCCACTCCGTCGAGGTGAGTGCCGCCGGCTTCTCGAGGATCTCCTCGGGGACGGCGACCTTGCCCAGGTCGTGGAGCAGCGCCGCCACGCGCATCCGGTCGATCTCGGCGTCCGGCAGGTCGAGCCGCCGGCCCATGATGACAGCCAGCCCGGCGATGAGCGCCGAGGGCCGCCCGCGGTAGTGGGGGAGCGGGGCGATGACCGAGGCGAGCGCGGCCTGCGCCGCGTCGCGCGCGGCCCGGCCGACCTCCAGGGCGCGGGCCCGGCCCGCCGGCGAGATCGGGGCCCGGGGGACGCGCGCGTCCTCGTCGGGCTCGGCGAAGACATAGGTCTGGTTGCGTCCGAGCGACTTGGCCGAGTACATCGCGGCGTCGACGTCGCGGACCAGGTTGTCGACCCGCAGCGTCTGGCCCTGGCCACCCGCGATGCCGATGGAGACGGTCACAGAGAGGCTCAGGTCCTCGGTCTGGAACTGCTGGCGGAGCACGAGCTGACGCAGCTTCTCCGCCAGGCTGGCGGCCTCGTCCACGCCGGTCTCGGTGAGGATGAGCATGAACTCCTCGCCGCCGTACCGGCCGATCATGTCGGTCGCCCGCAGGTTCTGGCGCATGACCTGGGCGACGCCGCGCAGCACGACGTCACCGACGCCGTGGCCGTACGTGTCGTTGACCTGCTTGAAGTGGTCGATGTCGACGAAGGCGACCGACAGCGGGCGGTCGTAGCGGGCCGCCCGCTCGACCTCGTTGAAGAGCTGGCCGATGAGCGCCTGGCGGTTGGCTACGCCGGTCAGCCGGTCGAAGGTCGCGGCGTCCACGGCCTTGGCCATCGCCTCGGTCACGCCGTTGAGCGCCTCGGCCAGCCGCCGCTCGAGGCCCGTGCCGCGGACCGCGACCGACGCCTCGCCCTCGCCGCGGGCAAGCCGCTCGGCCGCCCGGACGAGTGGCCGCAGGCGGATCTGGCGCTCGAGCAGGCCGATGCAGGCCACCAGGAACCCGCCGCAGGCGAAGGCGGCGATGGCGAGGATCGCCTCCTGCCCGTGGAGGGCGGCAGCCACCGCCGGGGTCCCTGCCGCGAAGAGGAAGAGCACGACAGGGGCGAGCAGAGCCAGACCCCCGATGAGGCGAAGCACGACCGCAGCGTATCGGGCGACAGGGCCCGTCTTGAGTTCCCGGAAGTACGGGCCGACGACCCCCGAAGGTCCGGGCTGTCGCGAGGCGCGCGGCGGCGCCGGACCGGGCCCGTGGACCCGGCGGCTCGGCGGCGGGCCCGGCTGGTATACTCGCCCGGTCCTCGACCCCCCGGCACGCGCGACGCACTGAGGAGGAGCCGTTGCTCGAGGAAGGCGCCGCGTTCGCCCCGTGAGACGGACGCGCACCTTCGGGCCACAGGGGCGCCGGCCGTCCGGCGCTCCACGGGAGGGGGAGTCTATCCCGGTCCCCGGCCGCGCGGCCGAGGGCCGGTTCGTTTTCGGGGACCCTCCGTCCGCCGGCCTCGCGGCGGTCGGGACCCCGGTTCCCCCTGGAGGAGGACGCCCGTGCCCGCGACCGTGATCGTCGGCCTGCAGTGGGGCGACGAGGGCAAGGGCAAGACCACGGACGTGCTCGCGGAGCAGGTCGCCATGGTCGTCCGCTACCAGGGCGGCGACAACGCCGGCCACACCGTCGTCCTGGGCGACGAGGTCTTCAAGCTCCACCTGGTGCCGTCCGGGGTGCTCTACCCCCACATCTCGCCCGTCATCGGCAACGGCGTGGTGGTGAACCCGGCGACCCTCATCGCCGAGCTGGCGATGCTCGAGGAGCGCGGCATCGCGACGGAGCGCATCCGGGTCAGCCGCAAGGCGCACGTCATCATGCCGTACCACCTCGCCCTCGACGGGGCGATGGAGGCGCGCCTGGCCGGCTACGCCGTCGGCACGACACATCGCGGCATCGGGCCGGCCTATGCCGACCGGGCGTGGCGGATCGGCCTGCGGATGGAGGACCTGCTCGACGCCGCGACCCTGCGGCGGAAGCTCGGCCGCATCCTGCCCGAGAAGAACGCCGTCCTGGAGCGGACGCACAACTTGGAGGGCTACGACCTCGAGGAGCTGGTGAGCCTGGCCGCGGCCTGGGGCGTGCGCCTCGCCCCGCACCTGGCCGACACGACCGCCCTGGTCCAGGGCGCGCTCGGGCGCGGCGAGCTGCTGCTGTTCGAGGGCGCCCAGGGCACGCTCCTCGACCTCGACCACGGCAGCTACCCCTACGTCACCTCGTCGAATCCCGTCGCGGGCGGCGCCTGCACCGGCGGCGGTATCGGGCCGCTCCAGGTCGACGAGGTCATCGGGGTCATGAAGGCCTACTCCACGCGAGTCGGCTCGGGCCCCTTCCCGACGGAGCTGACCGACGAGGTCGGCGAGGGTATCGCCACGCGCGGCCACGAGTTCGGGGTGACGACCGGCCGTCGCCGCCGCGTCGGCTGGTTCGACGCCGTGGCCGTCCGCTACGCGGTCGCCGTGAACAGCGCGAGCGGCATCATGCTCAACAAGCTCGACATCCTGTCCGGCCTCGACGAAGTGCCCATCTGCGTCGCCTACGAGGTCGACGGCGAGCGGCTCGACTGGTGGCCGTCCGACGCCGACGTGCTGGCCCGGGCGGTCCCCGTGTACGAGCGGCTGCCGGGCTGGCGGGAGCCGATCCACGAGGCTCGGACCATGGCGGAGCTCCCCGCCGCCGCACGGGCCTATGTCGACGCCCTGGAGCGGCTGGCCGGCGTGCCGATCAGCCTCGTCTCGGTCGGGCCGGAGCGGACCCAGACGATCGAGCGAGCGACGCGGCCGCAGCGGTCGAGGGCCGCAGCGCCCGTGGCCGGCGCGGGATGAGCCGCCGCGACGCCGGGCCGGCCCGCGTCCTCGTCGTCGGGAGCGGCGGCCGGGAGCATGCGCTCGCCTGGCGGCTGGCGCGCGAGCGGGCTGTCGAGCAGGTCCTCGTCGCACCGGGCAGCGACGGCATCGCGGCAGAGCCGCGGATCGCCTGCCTCCCCGACGTCGGGCCGGAGGACGCGCCCGCCCTCGTCGCGCTCGCCCGCGAGGCCGCCGTCGACCTGGTCGTGATCGGCCCGGAGGCACCACTCGCCGCGGGGATCGCGGACGCCCTGCTCGCCGCCGACCTCCCCGTCTTCGGCCCGAGCGCCGCGGCCGCCCGGATCGAGACGAGCAAGGCCTTCTGCCGCGAGGTCGCCGCGGCGGCCGGCGTCCCGATCGCCCGCGGCGCCGCCTTCCGCGACCCCGCGGCCGCCACCGCCCTGGCCCGCGAGCTCGACGCAGCGCCGGGCTCGAGCGGCGTCGTCGTGAAGGCCGACGGCCTCGCCGGCGGCAAGGGCGTGACCGTCTGCGACGACGCGGCGACCGCGGAGGCGGCCATCGCCCGCCTGTTCGCGGATCCCGGAACCGGCGGGACGACCGTGGTGGTCGAGGAACGGTTGTCCGGGCCCGAGGCGAGCCTCATCGCGCTCTGCGATGGGCACACGGCCCTGGCCCTGCCTCCGGCCCGCGACCACAAGCGCCTCGCCGACGGCGACCGCGGCCCCAACACCGGCGGGATGGGGGCCTACAGCCCGGTCCCGGACGTCCCGGAGAGCGCAGCCGCTGCCCTCATCGAGACGGTCCACCGGCCGATCCTCGCCGAGCTCGCCGCCCGCGGCACCCCGTTCCGCGGCGCCCTCTACGCCGGGCTCATCCTCACCCAGCGCGGCCCAGTCCTGCTCGAGTGCAACGCCCGCTTCGGCGACCCGGAGGCCCAGGTCCTCCTGCCGCGCCTCGCGCTGCCGCTCGCCCCGCTGCTCCTCGCCGCGGCCCGCGGGGAGCTCGCCGCCGCGGCCGCCGAGCTCGGCCTCCAGGGCGCGAGCTTGCCTGTCACCGACGATGCCGCGGTCGCGATCGTCCTGGCCAGCGCCGGCTACCCGGCGGCGCCGCGCGCCGGCGACGCGATCCGGGGCCTCGACCGCCTGCCCGCGGGCGCGCTCATCTTCCACGCCGGCAGTCGCCGCGACCCGGACGGGGTGTACCGGACGGCCGGCGGCCGCGTCCTGGCCGTCGTCGGCCTCGGCAGCGACCTCGCCGCGGCACGCCGGCGTGCCGAGCGGGCCGCCGACGCGATCGCCTTCGAGGGCCTCCAGCGCCGCCACGACATCGCGGCGGACCTGCCCGCAGCGTCGGGCGCGAGCGCGACGCCGAGGGGTGCCGCGAGCGGCACGGCCGGCGGCACGCGATGATCGCCCGCTACACGCTCCCGGAGATGGGCGCACTGTGGACCGACCAGGCCCGCTTCGGCGAGATGCTGCGGGTCGAGCTGGCCGTGGCCCGCGCCCAGGTCCGGCGCGGCCTGGTGCCCACCGACGCCTACGCCGCGATGGAGGCGCGGGCGGCGGTGGACGTCGGCCGGATCGCCGAGATCGAGCGGACGACCGACCACGACGTCATCGCCTTCGTCAGCCAGGTCGCCGAGCGCATCGGGCCCGAGGGCCGCTTCCTGCACCTCGGCCTGACCAGCAGCGACGTCGTCGACACCGGCCTCGCCCTCCAGCTGCGGGCCGCGGGCGAGCGCCTGCTGGCGGACTGCGACGCGCTCCTGCGCGCCCTGGTGCGCCGCGCCCGGACCGAGGCCGGCACGGTGATGATGGGCCGGACCCATTCGGTGCATGCCGAGCCGACGACCCTCGGCCTCAAGCTCGCCGGCTGGGCCTTCGAGGTCGCCCGCGACCGGGTCCGCCTCGCCGCTGCGGTGGACGACATCGCGACGGGCAAGATCTCCGGTCCCGTCGGGACCTACAGCCATCTCGATCCCGACCTCGAGGCGGAGGTCCTGGCTGACCTCGGCCTCCACGCCGACCCCGTCTCGACCCAGATCGTCCAGCGCGACCGGCACGCCGCCCTGCTGACGGCGATCGCCGTCACCGGCGGCAGCCTCGAGCGCTTCGCGACCGAGGTACGCAACCTCCAGCACACCGAGATCGGCGAGCTGATGGAGCCGTTCCGGGCCGGCCAGAAGGGCTCCTCGGCCATGCCCCACAAGCGCAACCCGATCCTCGCCGAGCGCATCGCCGGGCTCGCCCGCCTGCTGCGCGGGTACGCCCAGGCCGCGCTCGAAAATCAGCCGCTGTGGCACGAACGGGACATCAGCCATTCCTCGGCCGAGCGCGTCATCCTGCCCGGGGCGACCATCCTGCTCGACTACATGCTGGTCCGGATGACGGGCCTGGTCGAGGGGCTCGTCAGCCGGCCCGAGCGGATGCGCGAGAACATCGAGCGCGGGCTCGGGCTCCACGCCAGCAGCCGCGTCCTGCTCGCCCTGGTCGAGGAAGGCGGCCTCTCGCGCGAGGATGCCTACGCCATCGTCCAGCGCAACTCCCTCCGCGCGGCCGACGAGCGGACCCACCTGCGCGGCCTGCTGGCGACCGACCCGCAGGTCGCCAGCCACCTCACCCTCGCCCAGCTCGACGCCTGCTTCGACGACGCGGCCGTGCTCCGCAACGTGCCCGCCGTCATCGGCCGCCTCGACCGCCTCGAGGCCGCCCTGGAGGAGGGGAGCCGTGCCGGCTGACTCGCTCGCCCGCTCGTTCGTCCGGTCGGGCAAGGTGCGCGACCTCTACGAGCTCGACGCGGAGCGCCTGCTGCTCGTCGCGAGCGACCGGCTGTCGGCCTTCGACGTCGTACTGCCGACGCCGATCCCCGACAAGGGCCGCGTCCTGACGGGCCTGTCGCGCTTCTGGTTCGCCGAGACGGCCGACCTCGTGGCAAACCACCTCCTGGCGACCGATCCGGCGGCGCTGCCCGAGGGCTGGACGGACGAGGCGGGCGCGGCCGAGCTGCGCGGCCGGATGATGGTCTGCCGGCGGGCGGATGTCCTGCCGATCGAGGTCGTCGTCCGCGGCTACCTCTCGGGCTCCGGCTGGAAGGAGTACCGGGCGCATGGGACGGTCTGCGGCATCCGGCTGCCGGCCGGGCTGCGCGAGAGCGACCGCCTGCCCGAGCCGATCCTCACCCCCGCGACGAAGGCGGAGGTCGGCCACGACGAGAACATCAGCGTCGCGCGGATGGCCGAACTGGTCGGCCGCGAGACGACCGACGAGGTGGAGGCCGTCGCCCTCGCCCTCTACCGCCGCGGCGCGGCCGTCGCCGGGCGGGCCGGCATCGTCCTGGCTGACACGAAGTACGAGTTCGGCCGAGAGCGCGGCAGCGGCCGGCTGCTGCTGGTCGACGAGGTGATGACGCCCGACTCGAGCCGCTTCTGGGATGCCGCGACGTACGAGCCGGGCCGCGCCCAGACGAGCTTCGACAAGCAGTTCGTCCGCGACTGGCTGGAGGACCAGCCGTGGCCGAAGACGTACCCCGGGCCGGAGCTGCCGGCGGAGGTCGTGGCCGGCACGCGCGATCGGTACGTCGCGGCCTTCGAGCGGCTGACGGGGGCGAGCTTCGAGCGCTACCTCCAGGAGGACGTGATCGCGTGAGCGACTTCCGCTACGCCGTAGACGTGCTGCCGAAGCCCGGCATCCTCGACCCGCAGGGCCGTGCCGTGGA
>DASVYJ010000149.1:0-1559 GCA_036392215.1 Candidatus Limnocylindrales bacterium
CGACGAGGCGCCCGCGACCGCGGACGTCGTCATCGTCGGCGGCGGGATCGTGGGGGCAGCGACCGCGTTCTTCGCCGCGCGGGCCGGGCTGCGCGTCGTCGTCGTCGAGCAGCGGCCGCGGCTGGCCACGCTCACCACGCCGGCCTCGACGGGCGCGTTCCGCCTCCAGTTCGACAACCCCGCCGAGATCGCCCTGGTCCGCGAGGGCGTCGAGCTGTTCACCGCCTTCGCCGAGCGGACGGGCCTGGCGGGCTGGGACCTGCGGCTGCGCCAGGGCGGCTACCTGTTCTGCGCGACGACCGAGGCGGGCCTGGACCGGGCCCGGGTGCTCGTGGAGCGACAGCGGGCCTGGGGCCTCGCCGACGTGGAGGTGCTGGACGGCGACGAAGCGCGGCGGCGCTGGCCGTACCTCGGCCCCGCGCTGCTCGGTGCGCGCTACCGGGCCGGAGACGGCTGGCTGGACCCGCGCCGGCTCGCCCACGGGTACGCGGCCGCGGCCTCCGAGCCGACCCACATCCCGGACGCGGCCCCGCACCCGCCGCCGGCCGCGTTCCTGGTGGACACGCCGGTCACGCGGTTCATCCGGGACGGCGACCGCGTCGTCGGCGTGGAGACGCCGCGCGGCGTCGTCCACGCCCCGTGGGTCGTCGTCGCCGCGGGCCCGTTCACGGCGAGCGTCGCGAGCCTCGCCGGGCTCCGCCTCGACATCCGCCCGACCCGCCGCCAGAAGCTCGTCGTCCCCGACCTGCCGGACATCCCGGCGGATGCGCCCATGACGATCGAGGACGAGACGTCGGCCCACTGGCGCCCTGCGATGCGCGGCTGCCTCGCGCTCTGGACCGAGCATCGGACGCCGCCGACGCCGCCCGCCTGGGACGTCCCGACGGAGCAGGCCTGGGCCTTCGGCCTGATCGACCCGCGCTCCGACCACGCCCTCGCCCGTATCGCCCCCTTCTGGCGCAAGGTCTGGGAGCGGGGCTTCGATGCCTGGTACATCCAGGCCGGCCAGTACGAGTACACGCCCGATCGGCGCCCGTACCTCGGGCCATCACCGGTCGAGGGGCTCGCCATCAACGGCGGCTACAGCGGCCACGGGATCATGGCCTCGGGGGGCGGGAGTCGGATGGTCGTCGACCGGCTCGTCGGCCGCCTCTCCGCCGACGACCCGCCGGCAGCCGCCTTTGCCGTCGAGCGCCCGCTCGTCGAGGTCGACCCGGACATCCTCTGACCCACGCGCCCGCGGCATCGCCCTCGTCAGGGTCGTGCCCTTCCGGGGGCCCCTCGACGGGCCGGCCCCGCTAGTCGTCCGCGAAGCGCTCTTCCTTCCAGAAGTCCGCGTCGTTGTGGTAGCCGTAGCGCTCCCAGAAGCCGGGCACGTCGTGGTCGAGGAACTCGAGGCCGCGCACCCACTTCGCCGACTTCCAGAAGTAGCGCTTGGGGACCACGACCCGGAGCGGCCCGCCGTGCTCCGGCTCGAGCGGCCGGCCGTCGAAGGTGTCGGCGAGCAGGACGTCCTCGTCGTCGAAGACCTCGAGCGGCAGGTTCGTCGTGTAGCCCTG